>CP014769.1 GCA_001596155.1 Hymenobacter psoromatis
GGATAGTCTATATCCTCCGACTCGTGGTCGCCTACAAAATCCAGCAGCCGCTTCAGCAGCTCGGGGCGCACACGGGGCTGCGGGGCAAACAGCACCAGCTCGGGGGGCGGCCCGGCGGCCAGCAGCGCGTGCAGCTCGGCGGCGTTGGCCACCCGGAAGCCCATGTTCCAGTCGGCAAAGCTGCGCTCGGCGCAGGCCCCGGCCCCCACCAGGCGGCACTTGTGGTGGCGCGGGTCGGCCGCAATGTGGTCGTAGTAGAGCGTCCGCACCACGGCTTCTTCGCCCTCCAGAATCTGGAAAAACCGGTTGTCGGGCGTGTGCAGCCAGCAGGCCGAGAGGTGGTGCTCGCGGTTGAAGGCGCGGGCCTGGTGCAGCAGGGCCGTCAGCGCCGGCGTATCAAAGGGTTGCAGGGCCTGGCTGTGGTAGAGGAGGTGGTACAGGCCCATGACGGTAACAAGTAAATGACAGCCCACCGGGAGGGTACTCTCGCTGGCCAATGCAGCGTTTTTGGTTAGTGAGGCTACGCACCGGCCCTGGTAAGCAGCCTGGCCCAGGCATACTGGATTGGTTTCTGGGTGAATATACACTTTTGAAATGAATTAAAAATTAAGACGATAAATTAAAAATCTGGCACTCAGATTTTTAATTTATCGTCTTAATTTTTAATTCAGCACCCAGCTGCGCTAAAGCGCCCGCCCCGGCCGCTGGCCTACCCGGCGGTGGGTAGGGCGAGCCGGCCCAGCAGCTGGGCCACGATAAACTCGCCTTCGGGCAGGCCCTGCTGCCGCCACAGCTCCACGCCCCGGCGCACCAGCACGAAGGCCGGCAAGTCGGCCGGCCGGAAGCTGCGCACCACCACCGGGTGGCTGGCCTCGTCCACCGAGAGCACCCGGATGACGCTCCCCAGCCGCTGCTGCAACCCCTGAAGGGCCGCCAGCGTGGCCGCCCGCACCGGCGGGGCCGTGCCCGCCGGCGGCAACAGCACTAGCAGCACCGCCGCATCGGCGGGCAGGGCAGCAGTTGGCAGGGGGGTAGGGATGGGCATGAGCAGGAGAGAAGTAGGTAGCGGTAAAATTAGTGCCTTTCCGCGCCCCCCAACATGAGTCTGCTTGCTTAAATGTCTGACAGGTATCATGTTAATTCCAGTCAAGGTTAACGGTATCTCCGCACAACCTACCGGGGATGACCAGCTTAGCCGGCGGGCAGGCCGCCCACGCCGGGCAGCAGAAAAACAGCGGGCTATGCGGGCGCTGCCGGCGAGTTGACAAACTCCGGGCCAAGTGGTATCGGGGCGAGCCGCTGCCCGGTACCGGCTGGCATGGGTCGCAAAGCTAGCGGCCCGGCCCGGCGGCGGACATGACGGCGGCCGGCTAATTAGCTGACGTTCGTCATGGTTAGCAACCGGCTTACTGCCGACCTTTGACGGGCAGCAGGTGCCGCCTGGTGCCCCCTTTTTCCTGCCGCGCCCCCCTCATGCTTTCCGCTGCCTATACCGCCATCCTCTCTAATCTGCTCTACATGCAATCCCAGGAGTTTGTGGGTATCTATGATGTGGAGGTGGGCTGGTTTACGCAGGTAAACCCCGCGGCCGTGCGGCTGCTGGGCTACGCTTCGGAAGACGCTTTCCTCACCGACCCCGACCACTCGCTGCGCCTGCCGCCCTGGACGGCGGACGAGTGGGCGACGCTGGTCGAACTCACTCGGCGCGAAGACCACCACGAGATGGAGGCCGCCATCCGCCGCCACACCGGCGAGCCGCTTCAGGTCTATTTGCGCTTCACGTACTTTGAGGCCGCGGGCCGGCCCTCGCTGCTCGTGTGCTTCGCCGAGCAAAGCCCGCTGCAACGGGCCGAACGCGACCTGGCCCACAGCGTGCGCCGCTTCGAGGCCGTGTTTACCAACGCCACCATCGGCATCATCGTCTGCGATAAGGCCGGCATCATGGTGTCGGCCAATGAGCTGGCGGGGCAGCTGTTTGGCTACTCCCTACCCACGCTGCTGGGCCAGCCCCTCGAAGTGCTGGTGCCCGACGACGCGGACCACTACCCCGAGCAACTGCGCCACTTCTTTAGTCAGCGCCCGCCGGCGCGCCGCCTGGGTGCGCACCGCGTGCTGCGGGGCCAGCGCCAGGACGGCTCCCGGTTTCCGGTGGAAGTGAGCCTGAGCTACTTCTACCTCGATGAGGAGCTGTACGTGGTGGCCTACCTGCTCGACATCAGCCTCAAGCAGGCCGCCGAGCAGGAATTAGTGACCCAGCACCAGCACATCGGCCGCCTCAACGCCGAGCTGGAGCAGAAGGTGGCCGACCGCACCCACGCCCTGCTCAACACCCTGGCCGAACTCGAAAAGCGCGGCCAGGAGCTGGCCCTGGCCCTGGCCGCCGAGCAGGAGCTGGGCGAGCTGAAGTCGCGCTTCGTGAGCATGGCCTCGCACGAGTTCCGCACCCCGCTCACGGCCGTGCTCCTCTCGGCCACGCTCATCGGCAAGTACGCCGGCGGCGACCAGCAGGCCCAGCGCGTGCGCCACCTGGCGCGCATCGAAACCTCCGTGAACCACCTCAATGCCATCCTGGAAGAGTTTCTTTCGGTGGGCCGCATCGAGGAAGGCGCGCTGGCGACGCGGCCGACCACCTTTTACCTGACCACGCTGCTCACCGAAACCCTGGCCGACGTGCACAGCCTGCGCAAGCCCGGCCAAACCATCGCGCAGCTGATAGAGTGCCCCGACCCCTTTCCCCTCGATGCCTCGCTGCTGCGCAAAATCCTGGTCAACCTGCTCTCCAACGCCCTCAAGTATTCGGGCGACAACGCCGTCGTCACGGTGCGGGCCAGTTGCCACGCTAACCAATTGGTACTGAGCGTGGAAGACCAGGGGGTAGGGATTTCCCCAGAAGACCAGAAGCACCTGTTCGAGCGCTTTTTCCGGGCCCGCAGCGTGAGCACCGTGCCTGGCACCGGGCTGGGCCTCTACATCATTGCCAAGTACCTGGAGCTGATGCGGGGCACTATTACGCTCAGTAGCGCCCTGGGCCAGGGCACCACCGTCACCGTCACCATTCCCTATGAAAACGATTCTGCTGATTGAGGACGATGCCTTCATCCGGGAAAGCACGGCCGAGCTGCTCGCGCTGGCTGGCTACCGCGTGCGCACGGCCGAAAACGGCAAGCTCGGCGTGGAAGACGCCCTGGCCGCCCGGCCCGACCTCGTTATTTGCGACATCATGATGCCGGTGCTCGATGGCTTCGGCGTGCTGCACATCTTCAACCAGAACCCGCAGCTGGCGGGCGTGCCGTTCATCTTCCTCACCGCCAAAACCGAGCGCGCCGACCAGCGCCGGGGCATGGAGCTGGGGGCCGACGACTACCTCACCAAGCCCTTTAGCGAGAACGAGCTGCTGAGCGCCGTGAGTGGCCGCCTCGACCGCTTTCAGCACCTCAAGCCCGACTACGACCTGCAAGCCGGCGGCCTGGGCGAGTTTCTGGACGATGCCCGCGCCGTGGGCAACCTGGCCGGCCTCTCGGCCGACCGCCGCGCGCACCCGGTGCGCCGCAAGCAGGATATTTACCTCGAAGGCAACGAGCCGTCGCGGGTCTATTTCGTGCAGGCCGGCCGCGTCAAAACCGTCAAAACTACCGAGGGGGGTAAGGAGCTGATTACCGGCTTCTATGGCCCCGGCGAGTTCTTCGGCTACCTGGCCCTGCTGGGCCAGACCCCGCACGGCGACTCCGCCGTGGCCGTCGATGACTCGGAGCTGGTGTACATTCCGCAAGATGATTTTTTGCAATTGCTACTTCGTAATGCAACGGTAAGTCAGCAGTTTATTCACCTGCTGGCGGGCCGCGTGAGTGAGCGGGAGCAGCAGCTGCTGGGCATGGCCTACAGCTCCATCCGCCGGCGCGTGGCCGACACGCTGCTGCGCCTCTCCGAACCCCCGGCCGGCGACCCGGCGGCCACTATCCAGCTCACCCGCGAGGATATGGCGGCGATGGTAGGCACGGCCCCTGAGTCGCTGATTCGTACCCTGAGCGAGTTCAACCAAAGTGGCCTGATTGAGTTGACTCCTGGCAACATCCGGGTGCTGGAGCCGGAGAAGCTGCGCCGCGCGCACTGGTAAAGCCCGGTAGTTGCCGGGGTCGCCCAGCGCCGGTAAAACCAGCGCTTTAGCAGCGGCTACTCGGGCCCGCCCGCGGCAACCACGGGGAGTGCTATGACAAAACGCACTAGAAAGGCTGACTTGGCTCATACCGCCGCCGCCGCCCGCCCCGCACCTTTAACGGTGCCCAGGGCCGCCCGCGGCGCGGGTCAGCGCAGAGGTTCACCTTACCCCCCTCCACATGACTCGCAGACACTTTTGGCCGGCCGCCGGTGGCGTGCTGCTAACGGCCGGCGGCCTGGCCTACCTGGCCACGAGCCCCATTCAAACCACCGTCCCCCAGGCCCCGCCGCGCCCGGCCGTACCACTGCTGCCTGATGAGCGCGAAATTCTGCGGCTGGCGGCGCTGGCCCCCAGCGGCCACAACACGCAGCCCTGGTGCGTAACCCGCCACGCGCCATTTCGCTGGACTATCGGTAACGACCACACCCGCTGGCTGCCGGCCGTGGACCCTACCCAGCGCGAAACCATGCTGTCCATCGGGGCTTTCCTGCAAAACCTGGAATCCGCCGCCGGCCACCTCGGCTACGCCTGCCGCTGGCAGCTGCTGGCCGATAACAATCAGGCCGCCAACGTGGTAGCCGTAACCCTGACCAAAACCGCGGGCCTCCCCGCCGTTGACGTAACCGGTCTGCTGCACCGCCGCACGCTGCGCAACGGCTACCGCAACCAGCCGCTGGCCCCGGCCGACGTGCGCGCCCTGACGGCGGGTGAGCCCGGCTACCACTTCTTTCGCCGCGACTCGTCCCAGGGCCAGTGGCTCGACGCGCAAACCCTGGCCGCCAATCACCAGCAAACCTACCGCGACGCGGCTGAGCGGGAGCTAAGCCGCTGGGTTCGCTTCTCGGACCAGGAAGCCGCCCGGCACCGCGATGGCCTCACGCCCGCCAGCATGGGAATCGGGGGGGTAGCCGGGTGGTGGGTGCGGCATTTCTACACCCCGGCCACGGTCATGAAAGCCAGCTTTCGCGAAGCCAGTATGGATAAGGTAGCTGAGCAGGTGGGCCAGTCGGGCGGCTGGCTGGTGCTCACCAGTCCCGACCGCGCAACTGGTACGTTGCTCGACACCGGCCGGCGGGTGCAGCGCCTCTGGACGCAGGTGCGGAGCCGCGGCATCGCCCTGCATCCCATGACGCAAATCCTGGAGGAAGCCCCGTTCGCCCAGCAAGTAAATGCGGCCTTGGGCCTAACGGAGCCCATCCAATTCTTACTGCGCTTCGGCTACGTGGATGCCTACCCCGAGCCCGTGGCCGAGCGCCGCCCAGTCGAGTGGTTCGTCCAAAACGGAGGGGTAGGCCGGAACGTGGCGTAGGTCCGGGTTCATTAATTACCGCTGTTACGGCAGCACCACTGGTTACCCATCCTGCTTAGGCGTAGCCCTGCGGCACCAGGCGCTAGCTCAGGCGCGGGTGGGCAGCTCGCCGGGGGGCCTGGGGCCAGACGTAGCGGGTGACCGGCTGGCTCAGCTCGCCGGAGGGTAGCACCCCCACGGCGCTCAGCAAACCCACCTGCGGGTGCCAGTGCCGGGCCCGCTGGCGGCGGTAGTACCAGGCCAGGCCCAGCGCCCCGAGCAGCAGACAGGAAAGGGCCGATACCTGGAGCAGCGGACGGTACGTGAACCGGGCCGGGGCCCCGGCCGGCCGGGCCGCTACGGTGGCTAGTGGGCCAGACCGCGCCAGCAGCGGGGCCACGAGCAAGACCACAACCAAGGCCAGCCTCCGCAGAGGCAGCCACGCAAAACGGGGGAGAAGGCGCATGAGAATAACTGAAAAAAGTGAAGCGGCCAGCGAGGTCTCCCAGGCTAATAGCTGGCCGCGTCGAGGCGCACTTTGCCCCGAAACACCCAAAACACGAAGCCCGTGTAGGTGGCCACCAGCGGCACACCGATAGCCGCGATTATAAGCATGATGCCCAGCGACTTGTGCGACGAGGAGGCGTTGTAAATCGTCAGGTTCCAGGCCGGGTTGAGGGTGGAGCGCACCAGCACCGGAAACAGGCCGGCCGCCACCGTGAGCAGCAGCAGCGCGGCAATGGAGCCCGAGCAGATGAAGGCCGGGAAGTAGCGCCGCCGCCGGATAAGCCGCCCGATGCTGAGCACCAGCCCCAGCGTGAGCAGCGGCACGGCAAACAGCCAGGGCTCGGCCAAAAATACCCGCAGCATGTGCGGCACGTACCAGAGCGTGGCCGCCGAGAGCAGCAAATAGAGCCCCACGAACACGCGCAGCGTCTGGCGCACGATAAGGGTGAGGCGCGTAAAGATGCGATTCTCCGTTTTGAGCAGCAGGTACACCGCCCCGTGCTGGGCAAACAGCGCCACCGTGGTCAGGCCCACCAACAAGGCGTAGGGATTCAGAAACGAGAGCCAGTTGCCGTGAAACTCGCGGTCGGCCCCGATGGGCAGGCCCTGAATGATGTTTCCCAGCACCACGCCCAGGCTCAGGGCTACCACGATGCTGGCCACTGAGTAGCTCCAGTCCCACATTTTGCGCCACCAGGGCATGGGCTCCTTACTGCGGAATTCGATGGAAATAGCCCGAAAAATGAGCGCCACCAGAAATAGCATAAAGGGGATGTAGAAGGCCGAAAACACCGTACCGTACACCACCGGGAAGCCTGCGAACAGCGTGCCGCCGCCAATGACGAGCCACACCTCGTTGCCGTCCCACACCGGGCCGATGGCATTCAGGGCCACCCGCCGGCTTTCTTCCTTTTTTAAGAACATGTGGATGGCCCCCGCGCCCAGGTCGAAGCCATCGAGCACGGCGTAGCCCGTGAACACGGCCCCCACCACCAAAAACCACCACACGGCCAAATCAAGGCCCAGAAAAGTTGTCATAACTGGAAGGATTACAGGTCGGAAACGTGGCTGAGCGCGGCGGGTGAAGCGGCCGGCGCCTCGTGCGAAATGACGGGGTTGTTGCGCTTGGAAGCGGGCGAGAGGTGCCCGTCCGGGCCGTCCTCGCGCGGGGCTTCGTCGGTGGGGCCGTGCTGGATTTTCTTGTTCAACAAGTACAGAAACAGGGCGAAGAGCAGAGCATACACCAGTGTGAATAGAATCAGCGAAAACCAAATCTGGCCCGCCGTTACGGCCTTGGACAGCGCCTGCGAGGTGCGCAGCAGCCCGTACACCACCCAGGGCTGGCGGCCCACTTCGGCCGAGTACCAGCCCACTTGGTTGCCAAGCTGCGGCAGCAGCACGGCCGCCACGAACACGCTCAGCAGCCAGCGCGATTGCCAGAGCCGGCCCCGCCAGAGCAGCCAGCAGGCCAGCAGCGTGAGGGCAATGAGCGTCATGCCAATGGCCACCATGATGTGGTAGGTCTGGAAAACGAAATTGACCGGCGGCCGGTCCTCGGGCCGAAAGCTGTTGAGGCCGCGCACCGGGGCTTTAAAATCCTGATGCAGCAAAAAGCTGAGCCCGCCGGGAATGCCCAGGCCCGTTACGTGCTGGGTTTTAGTATCGACCCAACCAAACAAGTACATTTCGGCCGGCGCGGAGGCGGCGTAGTGGCCCTCAAAGGCCGCCAGCTTGGCGGGCTGGTTCACGGCCACGCCGCCAGCCGAGTGGTGGCCGGTGAGCAGCTGCCCCAGCCCCGATACCGTGGCCACGGTCAGCGCAATCTTAAACGCGGCCTTCGAGCTTTCCACGAAGCGTCCTTTGAGCAGGTACCAGGCGCTCACGCTCAGCACCAGAAACGAGCCGGACAGAAACGAGCCAATAACGGCGTGCGAGAGCCGGTCCATGCTGCTGGGGTTGAAGACCATCGCCCAGAAGTCGGTGACTTCGGCCCGCACCGTGAGGCCCGAGCCCACCAGGTGGAAGCCGGCCGGGGTTTGCTGCCAGGAGTTGGCCACCACAATCCAGACGGCTGAAAACATGGAGCCCAGCGCCACCATCACCGTGGCGAAGAAGTGCACCCGCGGTGACACCCGGTGCCAGCCAAAGAGCAGGATGCCCAGAAAACCCGATTCCAGGGCGAAGGCAAAAATTCCCTCCGCCGCCAGCGCCGAGCCGAAAATATCGCCCACGTAGCGCGAGTAGGTAGCCCAGTTGGTGCCAAACTCGAACTCCATCACGATGCCCGTGGCCACCCCGATGCCGAAGATGAGGGCGAAAATGCGAATCCAGAACCGCGTGAGGCGCTCGTACATCGGGTTGCGCGTCTTCAAAAACATGCCCTCCATCAGCACCAGCACCACGCCCAGCCCGATGCTCAGCGGCGGGTAGATGTAGTGAAAGGCAATGGTGAAGGCAAACTGAACGCGGGCGAGAATCTCGACGGACATAGCAGGGGGATTAATGGAGCAGACCTATGAGCATAGTCATTACTAACTGATAATCAGTAATTTTATACGTCAGCCGACCAGCTTGGGTGTGGGTAGCAGGGCCGACCAAGGGTAGTGCTGGTGCAGCTGAGCATCCAGGTCTTCGCGGCTGAGGGGGCCCTGCATAGTGAGCACTTGCTCGCTGGTAGCGGGGGCTGCCTGGGCACCGGGGACCACCGCCAGACGCACGTGATTAAGTACCTCGACCACCCCACATATGCCGGCGGCCACGTCGGCCGCCCGCTCCCGGCCGAAGTAGTCCGCCACGACGCCCGCCAGCTGCACGCGCCCATTGGCCACCTGCACCGCGAAGTAGTTATGGCTCACGTAGGGGTCGTGCCGCAGGGCCGCCCGCACCTGCGCCTGAATGGCCGCGTCGGGCTCGTCGCTGCGGACCTTCAGCAAGTTGTGCACCTGCCGCACGCCCGTTACGACGCGCGCAATCTGCTCGGCGACCTGCCGGGCACGCAGGTTGCTGAGCGTGCCCAGCAGCGTCGCGACCCCAGCGTGCACCTGCACGAAGGGCCGCAGAGCGGCGAGGCGGGAGTCGGCGCGCAGCGCCGCCCGAATAGCCTGGGCCACGGTGGTATCGGGCGGGTAAGGGAAGTCCGGACTGACCCGGATGGGGCTGGGTCCCCAAGGGGCTGCCCCTGGGTTGCGGGCATCGGTGCGGCCGGTCTCCGCTGCGTAGGCTGCGGCCACCAAATGGCCGAGCGCGGCGGCCAGGCACTCTTCTACGGTGGGTAACCCAGGGGGTAGGGACATGGTGAGGGAGGGAAAGGAGGGGCTCCGGCCGGCCGCGTGAAACGGTAGCAAAGCTCCGCCCTGGTCGGGGCCGACGGGCTGACAACCGTCAGGCAGGAACCTGATTTGCGTCATGCCCGTCGCCCCGCAGGAGCCTCACCTTTGCGTAGTAAAATCTTTGCTACTTAACGGATTATTAAAATCAGCTGCGTTGGCCCCCGCGCCGCCTACCCCGCTGATTCTACCCGCTTACCAGCCTCGCTACCCCATGCCCGCCAGCGCCTTCTTCACCGAACTCCGGTCCATGACAAGCTTTGCCGGCCGGTTCTTCCGCGAGGGGTTCCGGCCGCGCTACGAGTGGCTGGAATTGGCAAATCAGTGCTACGTCATTGGGTATCAGTCGCTGCCGCTGGTGGGTATTACCAGCTTCATCATGGGGCTGGTGCTCACGCTGCGGCTGCGGCCCACGATGGTGCAGTTCGGGGCTACCTCGTGGATTCCGGTCATGGTTGGGCTCACTATTATTCAGGAGTTAGGCCCCATTATCACGGGGCTGATGGTGGCTGGCAAGGTCGGCTCCAGCATTGGGGCCGAGCTGGGCTCGATGCGCGTAAGCGAGCAGATTGACGCGATGGAAGTCTCCGGCACTAACCCGTTTAAGTATCTGGTGGTCACCCGTATGCTGGCCGCCACGCTCATGGTGCCCATCCTCACGCTGCTGGCCGATGCCATTGGCCTGCTTGCCTGCTACCTGGGCATCAATCTACAGGGAGTGACCTCGGTGGCGCTGTTTGCTAACCACATTCTGGGCAGCCTCACCTTCGGCGAGGTACTGCCGGCGGTGGTCAAAACCTTCTTCTTCGGCTTCGCTATTGGCCTGATTGGCTGCTACAAGGGCTACAATGCCACCAAGGGCACTCAGGGCGTGGGCGTGGCCGCCAACTCGGCCGTGGTGCTGTCATCGCTCCTGATTTTTTTGCTCGACCTAGTGGCGGTTGGGGTGAGCAGCGCGTTCGGTCTTATTTAATTGCCGCCCATGTCGCCCGCCATTTCTCCCGCCCCGGCCGCCGCGCTCCCTACCCCCGCCCCGGCGGCCGAGGTGGTGCTGACAGTGGACAACATCCGCAAATCGTTTGGCGACAACCACGTGCTAAAAGGCTTTTCGCTGACGCTGCACCGGGGCGAAAATGTGGTGGTGCTGGGCAAGTCGGGCTCGGGCAAGTCGGTGCTCATCAAGTGCATCATCGGCCTGCTCACGCCCGACGCGGGCACCATCACGGTGCTGGGCCAGCCCGTGGCTACCCTCGGCCATGCGGCCCTCGACCAGTTGCGGGCCAAGGTGGGCTTCCTCTTCCAAAGCAACGCGCTCTACGACTCGATGACGGTGCGCGAAAACCTGCTGTTTCCGCTGCGCCGCCACTGGCTGGCCGACCATCAGGGCCAGGAAGATAAACTGGTAATCCAGGCCCTCGACGACGTGGGCCTGCCCCAGACCATCGACCAGCTACCCGCCGAGCTGTCGGGCGGCCAGCAAAAGCGCATCGCACTGGCCCGCACGCTCATCCTACCCCCCGAAATTATTCTCTACGACGAGCCCACTACCGGCCTCGACCCCGTGACGGCCCGCGAAATCGACCAGCTCATCCGCCACGTGCAGCAGAAATACCACGCCTCGTCCCTCATTATCTCGCACGATATAAACTGCGTGCGCCTCACCTCCGACCGCGTTATTCTGCTTTCGGAAGGCCGCAACTACGCCGAAGGCACCTACGCCCAGCTACTGGCCAGCACCGACCCCACCGTCCACGCCTTTTTCGACTGAGCCGGCTTTGAGCTGACTCATCGCAAGCCGTGGGCTCAATTCCTAACTTCTAATTAAAACAAGATGCCTACTGCCAGCCACCCTATCCGCCTCGCCCTGTTTGTGCTGGCCGGCCTGGCTTGCCTGGCTGCGACGCTCGTGCTGCTGGGGCAACGGCAAAACCTGTTCGGCTCCACACTGGCGGTAAAAGCCGATTTTCGCAACGTCTCGGGCCTGCTCACCGGCAACAACGTGCGTCTGGCCGGCATTACCGTGGGCACGGTGAAAGAGATTGATATCTTGAATGACAGCACAGTGCGCGTAGTGATGCGCCTCAACCGCGACGTGCTGCGCTACCTGCACCAAAATGCCGTAGCTTCCGTGGGCACCGACGGCCTGGTAGGCAACACCATTGTGAACCTGACCGCCGTGCCCAAGCCTGCCCCGCTCATCGCCGAAGGCGATTTGCTACGCACGGCTACCACGCCGGCCATCGACGAGATGCTGAAAACGCTCAGCGTATCGAACAAAAATCTGGTGGGCATCACCGAGGATTTGCACCAGATTACGGGCAAGCTCAACGGTAGCCGGGCGCTCTGGCAACTGCTCGGCGACCAAAAGGTGGCCGCCAACGTGCGCCAGAGCCTGCGCCACGTGGCCCGCGCCACGGCTACCCTCCAGGCCTCGGCCAGTGATATTAGTCACCTCACGCGCGGCATCCGCCAGGGCCGGGGCCCGGCCGGCTACTTATTGACTGACAAGGAGTTTGCGGGCCAGATGCGCCACGCCACCCGCCAGCTAGCCCGCAGCTCCGATTCCCTTGCCGGTACCGTGGAGAGCTTGCAGCGGCAGGTACAAACCGGCAAAGGCCCGCTGCCCACGCTGCTTACCGACACGGCCATGAGCGGGCAGCTGCGCCAGACCCTCGGCAACGTGGAGCAGGGCACGGCCGGCTTTAATCAGAATATGGAAGCCCTGAAGCACAACTTCCTGTTACGCGGCTACTTTCGCCGGCAGGCCAAAAAGAAGGCCAAGGCGAAGGCCGCCGGCCAGTAATCAACTTGGCGCTTGTGCTTGCTCGACTTGGCTTGCAAGCGGCTCACTAGCCTGTGGCCCTTGTCTTCCACACAGGTTAGGTCGTCGTCGGTAGGCTATTTGTATTCCTGTTGCGATTTGCCTTTGAGCAGGTTCCAGTCGCCGGGCAGGCGGTAGTCCACGCATAGGTTACGAAATTTGCGGCGGCGGGTGTAATGCCTTTCTCAGCATATAGCAGCACGCCGGCGAGCGCTCCTCCGCTGTCTTTGGCGAAGGCGGTGAGCAATGCTTTGCCAGTCTTATTTTTTAGGCAAGCTTGCGTTATGAGGCTCCGAATCTGCGCCTCTGACCACGCAGGAGAAACGACCATCTCACCCGTACAACGCCCATACACTACAAACTTCATAAACGCAAGGTGGACAACCAGCCGGCCAAGGCTGGCCAGCAGCCGGGAATAAGGGTTCCGCTTCCTGCTGAAAGAAGACTAAAGCGGGCTCAATAATAACGAATCGGCCGAATCTTTACTCAACCATCTATTGCCTTCCAACAGCAGAATCTTATCCCAGACGAATCTATTCTGAGGTCACATTCCAGGAGGGCGGCGCAGGGCGATTTACTGGATTTAGGTTTGCAATTTGCAAATTGAAAATTACCGCCTCAAACGCAGGTCTGGCGACCCTGATTTTGCCCCTCACCAATTACTGACACTAACCGCCGGTAAGTACGGCTCATCGCACCCAAACTGCGGCTGAAGTGAGTGATTTTGTTTCTCTTCAATAGGTAGCGATAAGTAAGGCTTATCACTACCTATCTGCTACCTTGCAGCCGCAACTAAAAACTGCGGTTCACTCCGTATTATATAGGTCACATGGAAACCGATACCGCGCTACTCGCAAATCCCGTGGGTCACGGCCTGGCGCACCACACCGGCGCGGCCGCCCGCTACGTCGAAGCCGGGCTCAATGGCGCGCCGAATACGACCCGCGCTTACACCGCTCACTTGAAACGATTCGGCGGCTGGTGCGCGGCGCACGGGCACCAGCCGCTGCCGGCCTCGGTGGACGCGCTGGTGGGTTTCTGCACCCACCTGGCCGAAGCCGGTAAAAAGGTCGGTACGCTGCAACAGCACTGCGCGGCCATCAGCAAGGCCCACGCCGTGCGCGGCGTGGACTCGCCGACCGATGACAAACAGTTCAAGATTTTTATGGATGGGGTCCGCCGGGTCCACGGCGTGCGCCAGAAACAGGCCCCCGCATTTTCGCTCGCGCAGTTCAAACAGCTGGTCCGGGGCCTGGATACAACGACCGTGGCCGGGCTGCGCGACCGGGCCATTCTGCTGCTCGGCTTTACCGGGGCATTTCGCCGCTCCGAACTCACGGCGCTCAACGTGCAGGATTTGCGCTTCACCGAGGACTGCCTCGTGGTGTCGCTCGGCCGAAGCAAAACCAACCAGCTAGGCGACTACGAAGAGAAGGCCATCTTCTACTCGCCCGAGTCGGCCGTGTGCCCCATTCGCTCCCTGAAAGCCTGGCTGGCGCAGTTAGAGCGCAGCGAAGGACCGGTATTCGTGATGCTGCGCAAAGGCAATCGCCTGACCACCAATCGCCTCTCCGACCAGACTATTAATACGCTGGTGCAGCGCTACCTAGGGGCGGGCTATACTGCGCACTCCCTGCGCGCTTCGTTCGTCACCGTGGCCAAGCTCAACGGGGCCGACGACAGCAAAATCATGAACCAGACCAAGCACAAGACCAGCGCCATGATTCGCCGTTACACCCGCCTCGATAATGTGCAGCAGCACAATGCCGCCAAGGAGTTGGGCTTGTGAGATTGACTGGCTTATCGTGGATGGCAGTCTCTCAACAATACCTTCTAGCTTCACTGACAATTGTGTGCAGCGTTTTAGCTCAATCAGCGTCGTCTCTAACTGCTGCCCACTGGCAAGTTCATCATTTCTTGCCAGGCGAATACAGCGGCAACTTGGGGGCGAGTTTGGGATATTTCTTGCGGTATTGATGCACCAAATTTCGGTAAAAAGCCAACTCTTTTCGCTGGGTATACTCTACCCGTTGCAGACTGTCATTTTGCTTTTTTATTTTAAAATTATACTCTTAAGAGTACCGTATGCTTCAACCAGAGCATTATAAGTAGCCACTGGCTCTTTTGAAAAAGCCCCGCCTAGTGCTAATATCACCATCCCCAACGCCAGCGGCCCAAGTGCTATCATTGCCAGGTCTCGAAAGCCCCGCACAAAATCCACTGACACCTTACTCGGGATTCTATCTGTCGCTGCTCGCAGACTTGCCTCCCGCGTTTCCAGGGCTTGTAGCCGCGCAGCGAGCGTCGCGTCTATGGTAGCCAGGTGCTGGGTCAAGCCTCGCAACAGTCGCTCATTCGTGGCCTCAATAGCCGCCACCTGCCGGTTGATGACCGGTGAGAGCAACTTAGCTATCTCCTCGGTCTTTAGCTCGACCTTCATCGGAAGTTGCTTGGGCAGCTGCGCCACCAGCTCCGGCATCAGCTGCTGCGCTAGCCTTATCGGGTCCAAGACCGGAACTGCTTGCGCCTTTATTACTTTACTATATTCTGCTAATTCTGCTCTGGTAATAGGCTCTTCCCGCTTTAAAAAAGCTTCCAGTTGGACCTGGACATCTTTCATCAATTTGTAAATATCGTCGGCACTCATACGATAGGTGAAATAGGTTGCGACGACTGGTCCGTAAGGCTGCTCCTCACAGCTCCATCTCGTCAGATTTGCTCACTGCTGGCAAGGGGCGTGCCACCTGAACGGCTCGCTCAGTTGGCTCCTTAAGCGGTTTCGGGGTCTTAGCAGTTCGTTGCGCAGCGGCCCGCTCACCTTCTTTGAGCAGCGCATTCAGCCGCCCCGTTTCAAAGAGATTATTAAAGTCCGTCATCCCCGTTATCACCTGCTGCTTGGCCTGCACCTGCCGCTCCAGCTGGACTTGCGCAAAGCCTTCCAGCAGCTTGGGCGCTGTGAACTGCTGCCCTACCTCTCCCCCTTTGAACCGGTGGCCGTCGTATTCGTAGCGAACCCCATACCTTGTTGACCCATCCTTGTGCTGGTGTTTACTGACTACTTGCTGGATGTGACGGGGGGCGAGCTTATCCGCCAGCTCCCCGAAATCTCCACTGGCCACTACCGCTGGTTCCAGTGCGCTAGCTACGGTATGACGCGCCCGTTGCCAAGCCGCCAGGCGCACTTTCCGGGGGGTATCGGCGGCTTTTTGCCGGTTCGTGGGACCCTCGCGCTGCGCTTGCTTACGGCCCTGCTCTTCCGCCGTAGCCAGGCCCAGCTGCTGCTCTACCCGCTGGCACGCCCGCCGGCTGTACTCTCCAATAAACGCATCCGAAATAACTTTACCGTGGTCGTCTACGCGATTCAATACCAAGTGCGCGTGCGGGTGGTCTTTATCGAAGTGCTGCACCAGCGTCCACTGGGTCTTTAAAGGGCCAATCTCCTTTGCCAACTCTTGCCGGTATACCCGGCTGGCTGTTTCCAGTAGCATACTTACTTCTCCTGGACTCAGCCCTTCAGCGTCTTCGGGCCGCAGTGAAAGCGCAATGTGGAATACTGCTTTACCCAGGGTTGGCCGCAACTGCTGCTGAAAGGTGAAGTCCTCGGCCATGTGCTGGGCGCTGTCTGTGCGCACCCCCTCAGCCGCCAGCACTTCCGCATCCTTACTTTCCTGACACAAATAAAAGCAGACTGCCCGGAAGCTGTCACCAATAATGATTTTGGCAATCATTGCGTGTCTCCTTCGTTTAAAACACTTATAAACCGCTGTATTTGGCCTAAGGTAACCTGCGCCTGGCCCTGGATAGCTGGCCCGAATTCGTCGGTGCTCACTAGTTCCTCCAGGTTTCTTACTAGCTTTATTAGTTGCCGATACAAGGCCACAGTTAAGACTCCGCGCTTGACCAGGGGAGTTAGGGGCAAGCCTCGCCAGGCCCGCCGCAATAACTCGGACCGGCTGCGGCCAGTCTGCATTACCTGCTCCAGCAGACGGTCCATATCCGCTGGCGGCAGCGTAATCGAGAGTGATTTGTAATGAACAGCCTTGGGGCGTGGCCCCGGCTTGCGCTTTTTTTTCTCGGGTTTGGCGGCGTCAGACATACAAGTGACTGGGGGGGTTGATGGGGATGAAGGGTAGCGAAACTGAATAATGGGTCCTCGTATTAATTCGACACGGCCGCAACACTTCTTGCTATTAAGATTCTAGGCCAAGTTCCGAATAAATCAGCTTAGTACCAAACGGTGATTTATCCTATTCTTGTTATCGCGGGGAAAATACTGATTAGTCACTATAATGTCTCGTCATTATCCTAATTCAACCAGTTACCGGACTCTCGCTCTGCCTCTTTTCATTACCTTCTGCGAACTGTTCTCCCTCTGAAGACTTGAAAAAACAACTGCCAAGCCATTAGCAACCTCATTCTATTCTACCCAGGTTAATTTACTAGCTGTTAGGACAACAATCTACTATAGCCCGTAAAACATTATTTGGAGAAGAGTGAGTTACCGCTATTCATGGCTTAAGACGGTACATCAAACTAAGTAATACATCCAAAAACGACCCACATATCTAGCATAGATTTGTAAAAATCAGAAATTGCAGTACACTCACCCTAGTGCGGTACTAGCTGAATGAGATAGGTTGCAAAATTACAGTAGTCAGGATATTATCCTTACTGATAGTTAGCGGATATGAGTTTATTATCAACTACTTATCTTAGGCTTAATCTGAAAACGCAGCTATCAGGCACTTTCTAGAAACGGCAACACTAATAAATTCATTACTTTTCTTAAATTTCGTAGTTACGGTAATTCCAAAAAAGATACTTTTATATTTTTGGGAATGTGTCACATACGATAAGAACTAATTCTATTCCGCTAAGTGCTAGTGCTACTCTGGTTGACATTTGCAAAAACTTATTTTTTCCTAAACTACTCAACGGGTGAGAAGCTCATAAGCCTCAGTTGTCATAAAACTAGAAGGTTAATTTAGTTCCTTATCAAGGCGAGGAGTTTGGTTACTTTCCCTTCTGCTATTATCTTGCCTCATACCGAGGGTTTGCTACGAGCACCAAGCGGGCTTTCCCTATTTTTTCACATAATTTCTTTATTTCGTATGAATGACCAACCAGAATCTCTCGTTCCTGCTTCGACCTCCACCCCTGCTACTGGTAAGAACAGTAAAGTGGGTAAAACTAAAAGTTCGACTAAAATTGAATACGGCACTATGCGGTTTCGCCTTCCCAAAGGTCTGGAGCGAGCCGTTCGTTATGCGAGCTTTGAGTTGGAAGAGAATCCGAAAGCACTCTACAAAACGCCTCAAGCCATTCTTGAAGAGGGTGCCCGACGCTATTTGGACTTTCTGAGCAAACACATCAATTTCCCTCCCGGTATGCTAACGCATAAATCAACTCCGGAATAAGCTCGCTTCAATACTTTCTGCTGAACGCAGACCGCTCAACTCCCAACTGTGCGAACCTGACCTCACCTAGCAAGTCTTTGCTTTTTACGCCTGGCAACCCAGGTTAAAAAGCAAAGACTTGCTAGGTTGAAGTGACTCATCCCGAAGACTGTTACCTGTTAGGAGCGATTTTTCCAGAAATGCGCCGTTTTGTTTGTAGCGATTGGCAATGACACGTAACTGAACTACCTCTACTCGCCCAGCCCAACCCTAACAGGGGAAACTGAGCCTGATAAGCGGACATTATTTTAGGTGCGTTCTCTCATAGTCACCCGGGAATATTTCGGTGCAATTGTCCCATCTACCCTGGGTTCTGGAATTCAATTGCTCATCGGTTTGGACACTGGTTAGCGTTTGGAAAGCCGCACTCATATGCTGTATAAGAGCCCAGCTACAGGCGGGTAGTGACTAACTCAATCACCTGCAACACGACAAAAGCGGGACTTCCCGAGATGCGTCGCGGGCCAGAGTCCCCGGCTACAGTCTAGGTAATTTTGAGGTGGTCGGGTAATTCTGGACAGAATAGGGTCTTATCTTTCCTTCGTCATGAAAGACAGCCCCCCACCTGCTAAACGTCGGCGCTATGACGCCGCCTTCCGCGCCGAGGCCCTACGCCTGGCCGGTGAAAGCCGCTCGACCCAGGCCGCCGCGCGCGCCCTCAACATCGACCCCAAACGCATTTATAAGTGGCAGAAAGAAGCCCTTACGCCGGTG
The DNA here is from genome assembly GCA_001596155.1 of Hymenobacter psoromatis. Classification (NCBI taxonomy): domain Bacteria; kingdom Pseudomonadati; phylum Bacteroidota; class Cytophagia; order Cytophagales; family Hymenobacteraceae; genus Hymenobacter; species Hymenobacter psoromatis. The sequence continues at coordinate 18,269 of CP014769.1, forward strand.
GCCGCCGCGCGCGGGGCGGAGCTGGACCCGGCCACGGCGGCCGAACTGCGTCAATTGCGGGCCTTGGCGCGCCGACAGGCGCAGGAACTGGACATTTTAAAAAAAGCCATTGCCATCGCCCAAATGCTTGAAGCGCATTTTCAGCGACCGAGAACCCATGAGCCGCTACCGCTTTATCCAGGCGCAACGCGAGCACTACCCGGTGCGCCTGCTCTGCCAGGTACTGGGGGTGCCAGCAAGTGGGTATTATGCGTGGCAACAAATTCAGCAGCAAGTAGTAAAGCGCAAGCCACCTGCCTGGGAGGAGGCGCTGGTCAAGGTCTTCGGCGTGCATAAGCGCTGCTACGGCACCCGCCGCCTGCGCGTCGCCTTGCGCAAAAAGGGCTACCACGTCGGTCGGCAACGGCTGCGCGCGGCCATGCGCCGGCGGTGTTTACGGGCACTCCAGCCCAAAGCCTACACCCCGCGCACTACGGACTCCACCCACGGGCTGCGGTGCGCCCCCAACCGCCTGCTCGACCAGCCCAAGCCGACCCAAGCTAATCAGGTCTGGGTCAGTGACATCACCTACTTGCCGCTGGCTAACGGCGACTGGGCCTACCTGTGCGCGTACCAGGATATGGTCAGCAAGCAGGTAGTCGGCTGGCAAGTGGGTGCCTCGATGCCCGAAGAACTGATTACCACCGCCTTGCAGCGTGCTTTTTGGGCGCAGCCGCCCACGCCCGGCCTACTCGTGCACTCCGACCGCGGCGGGCAATACTGCGGCAATGCCTACCGTACACTACTGCACGACCACGAGGCCCTGCGCTCGCAAAGTCGGCGCGGCGACTGCTACGACAACGCCCAGGCTGAGAGCCTCTGGTCGCGCCTCAAAACGGAAGTGCTCGAAGGGCGCGAGCGGCCCGTTTTTGCCGACTTAGCCGACGCGCAGACCAGCGTCGCCAATTATTTTGACTACTACAATCACGAGCGCCTACACTCCAGCATCGGCTATCAGACTCCATATCACACTCACCAACAGCTTCTTCAACTTAATGCCCTAAACTGTCCAGCGTAATCGGACCACCTCATTTTAATCCGAAGCTTTACCAATAGGTGCGTGAGATTCCCTAGAATAGGGCGCTGCGCAGGGACCTAATGATAACCGCCAGCTTACCGCAGCGACTACTGTTCCCGCGATGCCTCCACCCAACTCCTGACCCGCACCCAAGCTATTGTTAGCCTGAGTCGGCCAGCTAATATTCCATACTTATCGTTTGTTTTCGCCCTCTCCTAAAGCGCTGACTACCCGCCGTTACTAGACCCGCCGAGTTAGTGAGCAGGCTCCTCCGTTTTTGTTACTAGTTCGACGTTCGAGCCGGGTAAGCGAAGTTTCAGGCGTCCCACCCATTTTATTTCTCAACCCATTAGAAAGTCGCTCCTAATTATATTATATAATGTAATTTTTATTAATTTAATTAGCCCCCTATTATACTACCCGTGGCAGCCGAGCAACTACCCGGCACACCGTAGCTGGGAGCATCACTTGCGCTTAACTTACGGGCCTGCTTGTCGCCAGCTAACCACTTGCCAACCGCCAGCGATTAGCTGACGGCAAACCCGCTATGGAGAATTACCTGACCGACCCAACTACCCTGCCGGCCTTACTGCGCCAAGCAGCCACTGACTTGGCCGACCCCGCCGTGACCTACGTGCTTGCCGGCCACTACTACGTCCGGACTAATCACCCGCGCTATCGCCACTTCCCGGCCGTGTTCGCACTTCAACAAGATGAGGTGTCCAGGTTAGAAGTTAGGGTGGATTTTGTCGCCTTCGATACGGAACTCATCCGTTACCCGGAGGACGACCAAGCTCCCTACCCTGGTCCCTGGACTGACCGCTTTCGGGCGACGGTACCCTTCGCGCAACTCTACCAGCTTTGCCGCCAGGTGCTGACGCCCGCCGAGCAAGCCGCAGAGGCTATTAGCTACGGACCGGAAACCATTATCTATTACAGCGCCGGGGTGCATCAAAACTACCCTACGCTGGCCGACATGAACCAAGCTTACGCCGCGCCGCTGCCGAGCGTACACCCTCTCGTGGCCGTTCTTACAGCCATAGCAACTGGTTTAGCCGACCCCGCCAATCATTACCTGGTCAATACCACGCACTTCGATGGTCCTTCCGGGCCGGTGCTGCTGGGAATGCTGCACCTGAACGCGCATACCGTGCGGGACCTGGCTATCGAAGCCGACGCTTTCACCTGTTCGGTGCTGCTCACTCCCCACGACCGGCAATGGTCACTGGTGCGCGCAGGATTTGCCCACGTGTGGCAGGTGGTTCGCAACGACTCGCCGCAGGTCGATTTAGCCGTGGCTGGGGAAACTGGCGGCATCCTCTACGACGCGCCCGAAGTGCTGAGCACCTACGCCCGAGCGGGGCGGCCGGCCTGACATTTTCCCTACCCCCCACTGCCTCCCTGATGGAAGACTTGCTCCACCCCCGGCACCCCCTTGATAAGTATCACCAATCGCAGCTGGAGTTCCTGCGCCAGCTGCCCGACGAGGCCGCGCGGGCCGACCACGCCCGTTTGTTTCGGCTTGGTAACGCCAGCTATCGTTACCAGCAGCAGGCCGCTGGCGAGGTGACCGAGGACGATTTTCGGCACTGGCTCGAAGGCCTGCCCGTTAAGCTGCGGGTGGCAGTGGAACGCGAGGGCTTCGAGCGAAATAAAACGGCCTTGCCGCTACGCCGCCACGCGCTGGAACGGCGCGATATGGGCTACGACGAGTTTATGCGAGCAACGGTATCGGCGGCGGATTGGGCGTATGAGCAGAAACTACGCGCAGTAGGCTAGGTGGCCGAGGGAGGCGCGGCCTAACTACATCGGTCAGCAACCGCCCGGCAGAGCAGCGCTCGAAAGCTAATCTTTATTGGGGCCGCCCCTTTACCCGCAACGGAAGGGCTAACCGGGTCTGCAACTGGCAACGACTAGCAGCTTACCAGCTAAAATATACCCGCTGGGGTACGAATACGAGTAACCATCGTATCTTTATACCCTAACGGGTGCTATAACACGCTAACCCCTCCCTAATGGCCCCGAGCGGGTATCCATTCCGTGTCTACTGTCTTGGCCGCGTTCATCAAGCAGCGCCGAAAGCTGCTGCATTTATCCCAGCCGGCGCTGGCCGCCAAGGCCGGGGTCGGCCTGCGTTTCGTGCGCGAGTTGGAACGAGGCAAAGCCACCCTGCAATTGGATAAGGTAAACCTGGTACTCCGGCTCTTCGGCCACGAGCTGGCCCCTACCCCCCTTGACCGTACCCTGCTGACCAGTCAACCGTGAGAAAAGCCGCAGTCTACCTGCACGAACAGCTGGCCGGGCACCTCACCCAGGATGAGCAGGGCTATACCTTCGCGTATGCCTCCACCTACCTGCTCCGCAGCACCGCCGAGCCCGTGAGCCTGACCCTGCCGCTGCGCGCCACCCCCTACGTGGAACGCGTGCTGTTTCCGTTTTTTGACGGCCTGATTCCCGAGGGCTGGCTCCTGGCGGTGGCCGAACACCACTGGAAGCTCCCCGCGCGCGACCGCATGGGGCTCCTGCTGGCCTGCTGCCGCGACTGCATCGGGGCCGTGAGTATTTACGCGCTGGAAACCGACGACGTATGACCCGCTGCCTGTACTGCTACCAGCCGCTGCCCGCCGCCGCCGGCTCCCCGTACCACCCGGCGTGCAGTCGCCGGCTGTTCGGGAAGCCCATACCCCCGACCTTTCCCCATACCGAAGCCGAGATGCTGGCGCTGGCCGAGGCCGTCGTGCGCCAGCACGCGACCGTCACCGGCGTGCAGCCCAAGCTCTCGCTAACCATCGTCCCGCCGGGAACGGCCGGGCAGCCCGGCCGCCTGACCATCGTCGGGGTACTCAACGGCGAATACATCCTAAAACTGCCCACGGCTACTTACCCCTCCCTGCCCGAGGTGGAGGACCTGACCATGCACCTGGCCGCGCTGGTCAGCCTGCCCACGGTCCCGCACGGGCTGCTGCGCCTAGCCGGCGGTGCCCTGGCTTACGTGACGCGCCGCATTGACCGGCTGGCTGGCCGCAAGCTGGCGATGGAGGATATGTGCCAGCTGACCGAGCGCCTGACGGAAAACAAGTACGACGGCTCGCACGAGCAAGTGGCCAAGGCCCTGCTCCGGTACTCGGCCAATCCCGGCCTGGACGTGGTTAACTACTACGAGTTGGTGGTTTTCTGTTTTCTGACGGGCAACGCGGATATGCACCTGAAGAATTTTTCGCTGCTCCAGACGCCGGGGCTGGGCTACGGCCTGGCCCCGGCCTACGACCTGGTAGCCACCGTGCTGGTCAATCCCGCCGACCCGGAAGAGTTGGCCCTGACGCTCAACGGCAAAAAGAAACGCCTGCGGCAGGTGGATTTCCGGCAGGCTGCCCAACGCGCCGGTATTGCCGATAAGGTGGTGAGCGGCCTGCTCACGCGCTTTGCCGCGGCCAAGCCCGCCTGGCACGAATTCATTGACCGCAGCTTCCTACCCGAGCCGTTGAAGGCCCAGTTTCACGCCTTGTTGGAGCAGCGGTTTGCGCAGCTGGGTCTGCCCTAACCGCTACGTTGCGGCAGGAATTGCTGAAGTAAGCAGCGGCCCGTTTGCCTCTGCGTACTTCGCCCTGACAGTCACTGCTGCCCCAGGTAGTCACACCAACGTCTTTTTTCTACTGGTACGCCCATCGGGAGCGCGTTAGTCAGTTCCCCGCTACTTTCCTACTGCTCGGGCTGGTTGGCATCAAACGCATAGTCCAGGCCGGGAGCCGCCAGCTGATACAGGGCACAAGCCAGTCGTACCCCCCGCCCACAGTTCGGCACCGCCTGCGTCATGACCTGGTGCGCAGCCAGGTGGTCAATGGCCACGTACTCCGTTTTGTAGACGTCACCTGCCGCCTTAACGTACTGCACGGCGATGAGCACGTTTTGCAGGCGGTAACCGGACGTATTACTGAACTGCACGTAGCCCCCCGATATGCCGCCGAACGTGCCTACTTCGTAGCCGGGCAAAATGGTGGCACTTACGTAGGCCATAAAGTGCTCGCGGTTCCAGACGCGCTGCTGCTCGCGGCGTTCGGCAGCCAGGGCTTCCTGTGAGGTGGTCTAGTTAAGCAGGGGAGAATTGGGTGATGTTAGCAAGTAGTTGTTGGTGAAAGTGATAAGGCTTTAGATAGCCGATACTGGAATGACGGCGTTTGTGATTGTAATAGTCAAAATAGTCGGCGACGCTGGCTTGTGCATCGGCTAGGTCCGTGAAAACAGGCCAGTCGCGGAGTTCCAGGAGCTCCGTTTTGAGGCGCGACCACAGGCACTCAAAACCTTTAGCCGGTTTTCCGCCTGGGCATTGTCGTAACACTCGCCCCGGCGGCTGTGCGATAGCTGGGCTTTGGCGTCGCGCAGCATCGTTTTGTAGCCATTACCCACGTATTGCCCGCCCCGGTCGGCGTGCACAAGCAGGCCAGGAGCGGGTCGTTGAGCCAGGAGCGCCCGCTGCAAAGCGGTGGTAACCAGCGCCTCGGGCATATCGGCCCGCACTTGCCAGCCCACGACCTGCTTGGTGCATACGTCCTGGAAGGCGCAGCAGTAGACCCAGTTACCGCTGGCCAGGGGCAGATAATTACTGTCGCTGACCCACACCCAATTGGCCTGCGTCGGGCGCGGCTGGTCGAGCAGCAGGTTGGGGGCGCGCCGCTGGCCGTGGCTCGAATCCGTGGTGCGTGGCGTAAAAGCCTTCGGCTGTAGAGCTTTGTGATGATGACGGCGTAACGCCGTGCGCAGGGCGTGCCGGCCCACGCGGTAGCCCAACTCGCGCAGTTCGACCCGTAGGCGGCGGGTACCATCGCGGCGGTGATGCTCGTCAAAGACCTCGACCAGCGCCGTTTCCCAGGCGGGCGCTGCTTTGGGCACGGTGCGCTGGCACCAGGCGTAGTAGCGGCTAGGCACGACGTGGAGCACTTGGCAGAGTAGCTGCATGGGGTACTGAACCCGTTGCTGGTCCATAAAATATAGAGTCGCTTGGGGGCGATATTCAAGGCGCGAGCGGCGGCTAGCGTGGAGCGGCTTTCGCTGGCCAGGCGCAGGGCTTCGGCGCGAAAAGCCGCATCCTAGCGCGGCCGTTTGGTGGGAGAGGCTTTTTCCATGAGATTGGGAAATTAACACCTAATTCTCTCCTGATTCACTCGACCACCTCACTTTTCCGGTTTAGGGCCCTTCTGGCTTCCATTGTTTACTCGTGTTCTTGGGCATCCAGGTGGGCTAGTACTTCATCTAGTGTCAAGTTTCCTCGCACGAACTGGTCGAGCAGCATCTGCTCGTACGGCTTGGGCATTAAACGGGTGCCTTGCGTAATATTCAAGGCGACGGTTACTAGCCGTTTCCGGCCGTGCTCGGTGTTTGGCCAGGAACATTGCTGGTTCAAATGCAAAGAAAGAGAAGGCTTCATGCCCCAAATTTCGCCCCTGGGAAAACCGTTCGCAAGCTGAACAATTGCCTATCACGCGCTGAAAACCGCGCATTTTCTCGTTAAAACCTGCTTTGGTAGCTACGTGGTTATCCGCGGCGAAGTAGTCCACCGCGGGCTATTCGCCCCGGCCTAGTAAGTGGTCTAGCCGGGGATTTCCTTTGACGAAGGTCAGACAATACGGCAATTCTTGTCATGGGGAAGGCCGCGAGCGGCGGGGACCTTTGCGGTAGGCTGGTTTTTCAGCCAGTTTCCTACCCGTTGGCCCGCCATGAAATCGAAGCCCCGCCCCGCCTATTCCCGCGCCGAAGAGGCGGTGTATTCCATCAGCGCCAGCACGCGGCAGCTCGCCCAGGAAGCCGATGCGCACCTGGTAGCTAAAGACTGGCTCTACACTTCCCCCAGCCCGCCACGGCGGGCTGGAGCAGCGCTTGCAACTTTTTATAGCGCCGATTAAGAACTACTTAGGCCGCCCTATTTGCCCCTGGAATAGGCCCCCGCTGGGACTACTGGCCCGAAAACCTAGGTAGTGAACTGAAAGTAGAGCAGCGCCACAGCCGCCGCGCTCATCAGGGCCAGGGTGGCGTAGCCCAGCCCGTTGGACAGCCGCCCGTTGGCAAATTTGCCCATGACCGCTTTATTGTTGGCCAGGTGCAGCACAATGGCAATCATGACCGGGGCCGTGAGGCCGTAGAGAATGGCGGTGTACAGCAACGCCTGGATGGGGCTGATGCTCAACCGGTCCAGCAGCACCCCTGTCACAAGCGAGACCACGATGGTTCCATAAAAGCCGGGGGCCTGGCCGAACTTGCGGTCGAGCCCGGCGCGCCAATGAAAGGTTTCCGCCACGGCGTAGGAGAGGGAGCCGGCCAGCACGGGAATCGCCAGCAGCCCCGTGCCGATGACCCCGACGGCAAATAAGAGGTACGCCGATTCGCCGGCCAGGGGCTTGAGGGCCTGGGCCGCCTGCTCCACGGTATCAATCCGGTGCACACCCGCCGAAAACAGCACCACGCCCGTGGTGAGGAGGATGAAAAACATCACCAGATTGGAGCAGAACATCCCGAAGTTTACGTCGGCCTGCATGAGACCCAGTAGGCGGTGGTTGACCATTACGCGCTTGCCGTGACCGTTGACCACGCTTTTGTGCTGCATCTCCTCGACTTCCATGTCGGCCTGCCAGAAAAACAGGTAAGGCGAAATAGTGGTGCCCAACAGGGCGACCAGAATGCTGACAAACTCCTTGTTGAGTTGAATAGTGGGGAGGAGGGTGTGCCGCGCCACGTCGGCCCAGTGGAGGTGCACCAGAAAAGGCACCACCAGGTAGAGCAGCAGCACGCAGCACAGCCACTTGAGGAGCTTGGCCAGCTTCTGATACGGGTACACGATGATGGCCGCGAGCAGCACCCCGGTGAAGGCCATGCTGAAGGCAAAGGTGGGCACCCGCGGCAGTAGCATGTGGGCCACCGCGCCCATGCCCTCCAGGTCGGCTCCGATGTTGAGTATGATGGCCGGGAAGGTGAGTACGAGCAGGCCGTACAGCACCCAGCGCGGGTAATGCTGGCGCAGCGTGCCGGCCAATCCCCGTTGGGTCACCAGCCCGATGCGGGCGCACATTTCCTGCATGGCCGCCATGAGCGGAAACGTGAGCAGGGCCGTCCAGAGCGTGGCCAGCCCGAAAGCCGCTCCTGCCTGAGAATACGTCGCGATGCCCGAGGGGTCGTCGTCACTGGCCCCCGTCACGATGCCCGGCCCCAGGGTGGCCCAGAAGCGTTTGGCCCGCAAGGGGAAGGTTTTGGTCCACCGACCCCGACGGGTTGATTTCATAAATGAGGGGAAAGCACTAAAATGGGTAGGGCCCATCTGGGGCCGGGCGACGCGCCTACATAAACGCCCCAGCTTCCAAAGGAAACCGGGGCGTTTACGTGGCCAGTGCCGCGACTTATTTGGTGCCGTGCTCCTCGGCGTGGGCCTTGCGGGCGTGGGTAGCATGCTCGGTGGCGTGCGCGGTATGGGCCGCCGCTGTGTGGGCGTGGTGAGCGGCCTTTTCGTGGCTGCCGGCCTCGTGGTGCTTGGCAGCCTCGGTGTGGTGTTTGGCGGCTTCAGCGTGGTGGGTAGCGGCGTGCTTGTGGCTTTCGGCGGCTTTCTTCGACATGGGGCAGGAATTTTAGGGCGTTTCAAAGGAGGGATGCCTTAACCTATGCGCAACACGTGTAAAACAGGCCAAACGCTACCAGAAACGGGGCCCCGAAACGGGAAAAGTACCACTCCAAGCGCAACAGTCAGTCTGGTCCAGACCCGCCCTTATTCCCAGAGTGGGATTATAAGATGCGTTACATTAAGTGGCTTTTCTTAGAACAAGTTGCGTAGGCGAGTCCTCCGCCACTACCCCCAAAATTCTGTTCTGCCACCGCCCAGTTAGCCCAGGTTCGGCAGGCCAAAGGTAGGGAACTAGGTTTGCCGAGGAGAAACCTGCAGGAGCCATAAGGGCGGCAGGTGGGCTTCCGTATCCGACCGCCAGCGGATTCACCACGGCGTCAAGGGTAAGTACCAAACACAGGTCGGCGGGGGGGAAAACTTGCCGCAGCGCCTGCTCCACGCCCGCCACCGCACTGCACAGGACCAGGTAGGCTTGGCGACGACGCAAGCGGTGTTGGCAGGCCCGCAACAGCCAAACCGCGGTTACCGACAGGTTTTTTAGCAAGCGGCAATCAATCCACACGGCCCGTTGGCGGCTGCGGCAGGCGCGGTCCAGGTGGGCGGCGAACCCCGCATCTTCGGGACTGTCGCTCGGAACCAGCGTCATCAGGTAGCGGTCCGGGAAGGCTTCGTGATACACGACTTGCATGGCAAAGAGGAGCTACTGGTACCCAACGGTGGGGTAGGGATTCTTTTCGTAAGCGGACCTAATCCTAGTCAAACGTGCATTTTCTGAGATAGCTAGCTAAAAAGCGCGTTTACTTGCGCTACTGAACATTTTACTAGGTTAGCGTAGGATGAGGTCTGCTTCCTAAAAGAACCCCAAGGGGGAAACACGGGTGAGCCACGGCAGGGACGCATCGCAGCGAAGTGGGTGCCTAGGTTAACAATCGGAAAGCGTTGTCCCGGCCGCGCCGCCCGCTTAAAAAAAGGCGTCCAAACACTTAGGCAAAGGAACACACCCTCCAACCCGCTGGCCACCGCATATGTACCCGATTCGCCCCCGGCGAATACCCATTTTTGTCCCCGTATAAATACGGTGCTGCCTGCCGTTACCCCCGCTGTTGAAGCGTCCATCCGAAGAGTACCGGCCGCGCAAAAAGGCCATCCTGCCGGGCCTGCTGCGCGCTTTATGGCTGCAGCAGGCCCCGCTCCATAGCGTACTTCACCAGCGCCGGGGTATTGCGGACGCCGGTTTTTTCCAGCAGGCTCTGGCGGTGCGATTCCACCGTGCGCCGGCTGGTGAACAGCTGGTCGGCGATTTCCTGGTTCGTGAGCCCCGTGGCCACCAGTTGCAGGATTTCCCGCTCCCGGTGGGTCAGGGCCACGCCGGGCACCGGGGCCGGGTTGCGCGACTCCTGCAGCAGCAGTTTTTCCAACACGCCCAGGCCGATTTCCGAGCACAGAAACCGCTTGCCCGACGCCACGCCCTGGAGCGCCGCCACCACCTCGTACTTATCGGCATTTTTGAGCACGTAGCCGTGAGCCCCCGCCGCCAGGGCTTCCCCGATGGTGCGCTCGTGGGTCATCATCGAGAGCAGCAGGATGCGCAGGTGCGGGTACTCGGCCCGCAGGCGGTGGGTGGTGGCCAGTCCGTCGAGCACGGGCATGTTCAGGTCCAGCAGCACCACGTCGGCGGCCACGGTGGGCAGCTGGTCGAGCAGCTCCTGCCCGTTGCCGGCTTCGCCCACCACCTCAAACAAGGGGTCGGCGGCGAGCAGGGTGCGCAGCCCGTCGCGGATGAGGGAATGGTCGTCGACGATAAACACGCGAATCATGGCGAGGAGAATAAGGGCAGGGGAATGCGCAGGCGGATGTGGGTGCCGAACTCGGGCGAGGAATCCACGGCCACGGTGCCGCCGAGCAGGGCCACCCCGTTGCGCACGGTGCGCAGGCCCAGGCCCTGGGCCACGGTCTGCGGGTCGAAGCCGTGGCCGTTGTCTTCGGCCCGCAGGCTGACCCCGTTGGGCAACGTTTCCAGCTCCAGCAGGGCCTGGGTGGCCCCGGCGTGCCGCACGATGTTGAGGACCAGCTCCTGGGCCAGGCGAAAGAGGGTTACCTGCACGGGCGGCGGCAGCGCAGGCTCCGCGCCCAGTACCTGACACGCCACCCGCAGCTGCGGGGTCGATAAATCCCGGCAAACGTCGCGCACGGCGGCGGCCAGCCCAAAATTGACGAGCGACGTGGGCACCAGCTCGTGGGCCAGGGTGCGGTTTTGGCGCATGGCTTCGGCCAGCAGGCCCACGCTTTGCTCGTGCAGGGCGGCCAGGTCGGGCAGCGCACGCAGGGCGGGCGTGCCGAGCTGGTCGAGGCGCAGCTTGGCGGCGTAGAGCACCTGGCCCAGGCCGTTGTGCAGCACCTCGCCCAGGCGCTGCCGCTCGGTTTCCTGGGCTTGCAAAATGGCCAGCAGCAGCTCCTTGTGCTGGTCCAGCTTCAGGGCCAGGTTTTCGGCTTCCAGGCGCTGCACGTCGCTCACGTCCAGGCACACGCCCAGCATCCGCTCCGCCTCCCCCGGCGCGTCGGGGATGGGCGTGGCCTTGAAGCGCACGGTCTGCACCGCCTCGCCCACCCGCAGGCGCAGGGGCGCATCGAAGCGGCTGCTGCCGGCGGCCACGGTGCGCACCAGGCGCGCGGCGGCGGGCCGGTCGTCGGCCACCACGGCCTCGAGAAACACCTGAAGTTGAACGGGGCTGCCCACGGGCCGGCCGAAGAGGTGGTAGAGGCCCTCGGACCAGGTCAGCTCCTGGGTGCCCAGGTCGTAGTCCCAGCTGCCCATCGCGGCCACCGCTTCCGACTGTTGCAGCAGGGCGAAGCTCTTGGCCTGGGCCTGCTCCAGCAGCTTGCGGGGCGTGATGTCTTCGGCCGTGTAGAGCAGCCCGTCGCCGATTTTCACCCCCCCCAGCTGAAACCAGGTATTGAGCCCTTCGTGGGTGTAATACATCTCAAAATCAGTTCGCTGGCCGGTTTCCACCACCGCCGCCAGCCGCTCGAAAATGGGGGTGAGCCGGATGCCGGGGTTCAGCTCGCTGAAGCGCTGCCCGATGATGACCTGGCCGGGGTAATTGGTCTGGGTGGCCGGATTGACCAGTACGAACTCAAAATCCAGGAGGCGGCCGTCGGCATCGCGCACCGCCCGCAGCAGCGCCATGTTAATGGTCACGGCATCGACCACGGATTGCAGCCGGGCCTGGCTCTCGGCCAGGGCCAGGGTGCGGGCGGCTACCTGCTGCTCCAGGCTGGCGTTGAAGGCCAGCAACTGCGCCTCGACGGCCTTGCGGGCGCTCACGTCGCTGGCCACGGCGGCAATGGCCGTGATGGTGCCCTGGGCATCGCGCAGCGGGTGGTACACAAAATCGAGGTACACGGCAGTCAGCTCGCCGTGGTGCAGCACCCGCGCCAGCATTTCGCGGGCCACGTAGGGCGTGCCGGTGGCCCGCACGCCGTCCAGCAGCTCCCGGAAGCCTTGGTCGCGGATTTCGGGCAGCGCCTCGAACAAGGGCCGCCCCAGCACCTGGGCCGCCGTCCGGCCCCAGATGGCTTGCAGCTTCGGGTTGCACACCTCCACCACGTAGTCGGGGCCGCGGAACACGCCCATCGCCACGGGGGCCTGTTCAAACAGCTCCTGCTGCCGCTGCCGCAGGGTTTCGCGCTCCTGGCGGGCCAGCACCTGCTCGGTCACCTCGGAGGCAAAAATCAGAATGCCGTCGACCTGACCGGCCTCGTCGCGGGTAGCCTGGTAGATGTAGCTGGCGTAGAGCTGTTCCGACCGGCCGGAGTTGGTGCGGTCGAGGGCCATCAACTCGTCGGTGCCGAAGTACGTCTCGCCGGTGCGGTACACCGCGTCGAGCCGCTCAAAAAACGGCTGGCCGGTCAAGTCGAGCGCGGCCTCGCGGTAGGGACGACCCAACAGCTCGCGGCCCCCGAACATGCGGCAGAAGGTGTCGTTGGCCAGCTCGACTACGTGGTGGGGTCCGCGCAGGGTGGCAATCAGGGCCGGAGCCTCGGCAATGAGCCGGTGTAGGCGCTGGCGCTGGGCTTCGGTGGCGGCCTGGGCCTGGACCGCCTCGACGCGGAGGGCCTGCTCGCGGACCGCGCTTTCCCGCAGGGTTTGCTCGGCCCGGTGGCGTTCCGACACATCTGTGAACAGCACCGCCAGGTGGCCGGGCTGCACCTCCGCCACGGCTTCCACCTCCACCCACCGGTCCAGCGCGGCCACGTAGCCGCCAAACCGGCGCGATTCGCCGCTGGTCGCCACCTCGTCGAAGATGGCCATGATGTAGGGCTCGACGCCGGGCACCAGCTCCCGAATCGTGCGGCCGACGGCGTCGGCCAAACCAGAGTGCCGCTCAAACGCCGGGTTCACGGCCAGGTACCGGTAGTCGGTAGGCGCGCCGGGGAACGTGGCCACTTGTTCGAGCAGGCAAAAGCCCTGCTCCATGTTATTGAACAGGGAACGGTAGCGGGCTTCCGACCGGCGCAGGGCGTCGGCGGCTTCGTGGTTCGCCGTCACGTCGAGCAGCACGCTGTGGATGCGGGCCGGCTTTTCCTGCTGCCATTCCACCACGCGCCCCACCTCCGACAGCCAGCGCACGGCCCCATCGCCGGCCCGCACGATGCGGTAATCGGCCCGGAATTCACCCTGCGCTTCCAGCTGCTCGCGGATGCTGGCCCAGGTTGGGCGGTCGTCGGGGTGGGTCAGGGCAATGGCCTCAGCCACGGTAATTTCTTGCTGCGCGGGTGCCAGCCCCAGCATTATAAACCGTTCGTCGTTGCCCCGCATGCTATCCGTCTGGTAATCCCAGTGGCAAATGCCCAGGTGGGCCAGCCCCACGGCCGGCCGCAGGCTCGCGTCCGATTCGCGCCGGGCTTCCACGTCGGGGCCACTGCCGGCAGTATGGCCATCGGACGAAGGAGCGGGCAAGCCCGGTGACGGAGAATTAAGAGAGGTAGGTTTGCGCATGCACGTTGGTAGGCAGCAGAGAGCCGCTCATGGCCTACCAGAAAGGCTTACGCAAGAGTTTCCGTTTCCGGCTGGAAAGGCGAAAGCGCCGGGGACGAGGGGCAAAGCGTTGTCAGCTGCCAGAACTCTCTGATTTTGAGCTGTTAAGCGGCGTTGAGGGCCTGGCGCACATCCGCCCAACTCAGCTCGCCGGCCACGTAGCGGGCGTAGAGCTCCCGGGCGGAAAGCGTGGCCTTGGTTTTCAAGTAGGGAAAGGTGGCCTGCAGTTGCGCCAACACCTGCGCACGTTGTGCCGGGGTTTGGGCAGTGGGGCCAAAGCGGGCGTCGTATGCCATAAAAGGACCAAGAGGGAGCGCAGGGGTACCCCCGCACAAAGGTCCGGCCGGGAAGAGCGCCAGGCGCTGCGGCTACTACCAGCATGCAGCTGCGGCTTATACCTAGATTTTGCGCCAGGAAAGAATAGCACCTGCCCGCCGCGGAGTGGTTTACGTCGGTAGTGACGCCAGGCCCCGAAAGCATGGCGGCGGGGTAACTACGCCCCATGCTCATCTTCGCCCGTAGGCAGGAATTGTTCAGCTCACTGGCTTACCGAAAGTTTCTGTTCCTGCTCGCGCGCTCCTCCTAGTAGACGCTGGAGTTTTCGTTACAACGGGATACTGTTGGCGAATTCATCTTTGAGCCCTTGCGAGAGACATTAATCGTTCGAAAGCGGCCTGATGGGTCTGGGCTAGCGGCACTTCGTTTGACCAATCTTGACCAAAACGAATTCGCCAACAGTATCCAACGGGGCGAAAAATTATGGTAGGAGTTTCGCTATCTCACCAAGCTGCGCGGAAGCGATTCCTTGATTTATGAAGCGTTAATAAAAGCCAAGTAGCCGAATGGCTCGGGCCATTTTTTACCGGACTACTATTAGTTTCATCCAGCGAGCGCTTAGTGAGGCGCTAGAAAGCACACTGCTAGACAATCCGTTGAGTCTTATCGTAATTTTTCGCCCCGTTGGATACTGTTGGCGAATTCGTGTTTAAGCCATTGCTGGAGGAATTAATCGCTCGAAGGCGGCCTGACGCGTCTGGGCCAACGGTACTTCGTTTAACCAGTTAACGATACGGCACAGGTTCATCGCCGTCGCGATAAAGACGTGCTGCAAATGCGTTTTGGCCAAGCCCATGTAGCGCGAACGGCGCATGCCAAAGCCCCGGACCCCTTGCGAGAGGGTGCCTTCAATGCCAGCCCGCTGATTGTACAGCAGAGGCCAGTCTGCCTGACTGTCTCGGGCGCGGGCCGCTTGCAAGGCGTGGTATGAGGCATCGGCTCGCAGCTTAATGGCTCGGCGTTTAGGGTGCCTTCAATGCCAGCCCGCTGATTGTACAGCAGAGGCCAGTCTGCCTGACTGTCTCGGGCGCGGGCCGCTTGCAAGGCGTGGTATGGGGCATCGGCTCGCAGCTTAATGGCTCGGCGTTTCATGCGCGTACACTGCGCCCGGACGGGACAGGGCCCACAGTGCTTCCGGGAAAACTTGATAAACACGCGGGGTTGGCCTTTTTCCAGCGTCTTAAGCCAAGATTGCGACGGATGCCCTTGGGGACAGGTGGCTTGCTGCGCGTCCCAGTCCACCTTAAAATCCGCCGCCGCATACCCTTGCCCCGCGAGCGCCTGCCACTTCTGGTCCTTCCGAGCGGGCCCCACCAACTCCACCTGATGGAGTTGCTGACTCTGGACGAGCAGTTCGGCGCTCACGTAAGCGGTGTCGACCAACTGCTGCGATGGCAGTAACGACTGGTCCGCCAATCCCTGCTGAATCTGCGGCAAGGTGGTCGAATCCGCCTCGGTGCTGACGGTGGTTGCTACCTGCGTAATCAGATGCGGCTGGTCGGTTTCGCAGGTTTCGCTCAAATGGACTTTATAGCCCACCCACGTCGTGGTGCGTTTGCGACTAAAACGAGCTTCTATATCGTAGGGAGAGCTGATGAGCTGCGCGGAAGGCGGCAACTCGTCCTGATTCTCCACGCGCCAGATGAGCTGACCGTCCACCACCCGAAACTGTTGGAGCCAGACCCGGCGTAGGATGTCCACGGCCGGCAGCTGCCACAGCCAGGCAGCCTGGTCATCCTGCGCTATTCGCTCCAGGAGCAACCAACCGTCCTGCCCGACTTGCTGCGCGTAGGTTTCCCGCTGCGGTTTGGTGTGCAGCAGGCGATACTCCTCGGCTCGGGGACCATACCGGGCGGCCCACTCGGGTTGGAGATGGCTGGCTAACCAGTCGGGCAGGAGCTTGGCCAAGCTGTTGAGCGTGAAGCGCATCGTCTCCCCCACGCACTCCAACCGGTTCATGTCCCGGACGCGGGCCAGCACCTACGTCGAGTCCGTTCGCTGCTTGCCCCCGGCTTTGAGCCACTGCTGGTCCTGGCAACAGCGCAGCAGGTGATGAAGGAGTCGTTCTTCGGCCTTGCCGGCCACTAACCGCTGGCGAAATTCAGAGAGGATGCTAAAGTCAAACCCAGCATCGGTCAGCTCCAAGCCCAGCAGATACTTCCAGTCAATGCGACTGCGCACGGCATCGGCCGCTTGGCGGTCGGAGAGATTCTCGGCGAATTGCAGCAGCGTCACCAGCGCCAACTGCCAGGGCGCCTGCGCTGCTTGCCCGCGTGGCGGAAACAGGTCGGCAAAGAGGGTATCATCATATAGCGTGCCCAGGGTGTCACGCAGCTGTAGATAGCGATTGCCACGCGGAAATGCCGCCTGCGCTACCTGGCGCGTTTGGGGTGGAACAGGCGTGCTGGGTTGGGGGTGCAGGCTCATGAGCAGAAGCGGTTAAGATGCCTCCGAAAATAGCTTTTCTATCCCAAAATCAATTCGCCAACAGTATCCCGTTGTAACAAGAACCCCGCTACCGGAGCCGAGCCGGCCTAAAAAGAGCACCGCTAAGCGCCTCGTAGTTGACCGATTGGTCAAAATACCGTATCTTTGTCATAATTCCCCTCCCCAATGGCTCGCCCTGCTAAATACCCCCGCGAAACGATGCTGCAACGCGCCCTGGACCTATTCTGGACTAAGGGCTACGAAGCCACGTCGGTGCAGGACCTGCTGGCAGGCCTGGACATCCACCGGGGTACGCTCTACGACTCGTTTGGCGACAAGCACGGGCTGTACCTGGAAGTGTTGGCGCACTACCAGCGCACCGTTGGCGAGCGGTTGGTGGCCGGGCTGGCGCAGCCTGGCCCGAAGAAGGTGGCCATCCGCGCCCTGTTCGGCCGGCTGGTGGCCAGCCTGGCCTCGGTCGAAGGCCGGCGCGGGTGCCTGCTGACCAACGCCACGATGGAGCTGGCCCTGACCGACGCGGACGTGGGCCCCGCGGCCAGCCAGGCGCACCGACGCCTGGTAGAGGCCCTCGCGCAGGCGCTGGCCGCCGCCCGGCAAGCCGGCGAATTGTCCCCACGTTCGCCGGCGCAAGTGCGGGGGCTGGCCGAGTTCCTGGGCAGCAGCATCCTGGGGCTCCGCGTGCTGGCGCGCACCCAACCCGGCGAGGCGGTGCTGCGCCAGGTGGCCGACCTGGCCCTGTCCGTGCTGGACTAATTTTTTTACCTTGTTTTTGACTATTCAGTCAAATTAAATTCTTTTCCCTTCTCATGAAAAATACTTCCCTTACTGCCCAGCCGCTACTGGGCAAAGTCGCGCTCGTTACGGGCGCTTCGCGCGGCATCGGCTGGGCCATTGCTGAACGCCTGCGCCGCGACGGAGCGGCCGTGGTCATTAATTATGTCCAAAACGCCCCAGGACAGCTAGCAAGCGATTGAACCCGACTGCCCCACCCTTTTGAATGCGCTCTTTACCTGTAATCCACGCGGGGAAAATCCCCGGTAAATCAAAAAAAAACGCTCATGAATAGTAACCTGAAAACTACCGCCCTCTTGTTGGTGGACCCCTACAACGACTTCCTCAGCGAGGAGGGAAAAGCCTGGCCCCGCATCAAGGATGTCGCCGAGCAAGTTGGCGCGCTCGACAATCTGCGCTCTGTCCTCGCCGCCGCCCGCGCAAAGGGGCTGAAGGTCTTCTTCGTGCCCCATCATCGCTCCGAGCAGGGCGACCTTTCTGATTGGGACCATCCGACCCCCTACCAGCAGGCCACGGTCGAGCGGCTCATGTTCGGCAAGGGCACGTGGGGCGGGACGTTCCACGACGACTTCCAGCCGCAACCGGGCGACACGGTCGTGCAGGAGCACTGGGGTGCTAGCGGCTTCGCCAACACCGACCTCGACATGCAGCTCAAACAGCACGGCATCGAGCGGATCATCCTGGCTGGCATGATTGCCAACACCTGCATTGAGGCGACCGGGCGCTACGGCATGGAACTCGGCTACCACGTCACGCTGGTGAAGGACGCGACGGCGGCGTTCAGCCCGGAGGCGATGCGGGCCGCCCACGAAATCAACGGGCCAACTTTCGCCCACGCCATCCTCACCACCGCAGAGCTGACGCAACAGCTCGGGGCTTGAGCGGCACCAGAAAACACAACCTTTACGCAACTTTTACGCAACCTTTAAACAACCAGAAGATGCACACGACCCCACCTATCATGGCCGAATGCAGCGCGGAGGCGATCATCCACGCGGCGGCCGACACGATTGACCTCACCGATTGGGTGTTCAGCCTGACCGATGCCGAGTACCAAGCCTGCTCCAAGGACCATATTGCGGCGGCGGCCACCCGAGCGCCGGATGGCCGGCGTATGTCGATAAACGTGGAGCGCGTCGGCAGCCTGCTCGTCCAGCACTATGTCGAGGAGGTCTCCGAACGGAAGCACTGCCGGCTCGCCTCGCTCAGCGATGCGTTTGGCCCGGGCATCTTCGACCAGGGTCGGGCTGACGTGATGTGGGAGTTTTCCGTCGAGCCAATCGACGAGGCAACTTGTCGGTTCACCAACCACGTGCGGACGAGCGCAGTCCCCGGGTGGGAGAAGGTCTTGCAAAAGCAGGGTATATCACTGGAAGAGGCGCAGAAGCGGACGCACGACTACCTCGTCGCACACAACGCCGAGGAGACCCCGCTGTTCGCGAAAGATATTCAGAGCAAGGCAATCAAAGGCCGGTTTAAGTAGTCAGGCAAAAGTAACCTGGCAGCTTGGGGTGCCAATCGCTAGTAGCAGGTCGGTGACGTGTTGCAGCAGCGTGCGCGGGGTTTGGTAGGCGGCAGGGGTGAGCCAATAGTGCTTGCAAAAGCGCCAAAGAATTTCGATACGGTTGAGTTCAGGCAAATAGGGTGTTGTTAAACAAATAGGGCAAAACCTCCGACTCGGCCGCACAGCTGCGCGCTTTTCTAAGTTATTTCCTTGTTTAACAATTATTTAGCAGTCATGTAGCTATAGCCTAAACGTTCGTTTTCGCTAGCCACTTTCGATTGCTTCATGGGGCGTGTAAGACTATCGGTTTTTCGAGGCTCTTATACCGCGTTTGCACCTTATGACGAGCGACTAGGCCATTTGGCCACGGACTCGGAGATTTTCCCTTATTTGTTTAACAACACCCATCATTCACTTTTTAACTTCCACACTGCATGCCACTTAATTCATATGTAACGCTCGGTCACTCCGGGTTGCGGGTGAGTCCGTTTTGCCTGGGTGCTATGAGCTTCGGCGAGGATTTGGGCTGGGGTTCCAGCGTAGCCGACTCCGAGGCTATTCTGGCGCGCTACCTGGAGCAGGGCGGCAACTTCATCGATACGGCCAACATCTACACCCGCGGGCACTCCGAGAAGATTATCGGCGACTTCTTTGCCCAAGGCAAAGGGGAGCGCGACCGGGTAGTGCTGGCCACCAAGTTTTTTTGTAACCTCCACGCCGGCGACCCCAACGGCGGCGGGGCCGGCCGCAAGGCCATCATCGCGCAGTGCGACGAGTCGCTGCGCCGCCTGCAAACCAACTATATCGACCTGTACTACCTGCACAACTGGGACCGGTTCACGCCCGTGGAAGAGACCATGCGCGCCCTCGACGACCTGGTGCGGGCCGGCAAGGTGCGCTACGTGGGCTTCTCTGATGCGCCGGCCTGGAAGGTGGCTCAGGCGCAAATGATTGCCACTTTCCGGGGCTGGGCACCGCTCATTGCGCTGCAGATTGAGTATTCGCTAGGGGAGCGCACCGTGGAGGGCGAACTGGTGCCGATGGCGCAGGAGCTGGGCCTGGGCGTGCTGCCGTGGAGCCCGCTCAAAATGGGCGTGCTGACGGGCAAGTACACCCGCGAAAACCACGAACCGCTGGCCAAGCGCAGCGGCTATGTCGGGCAAATCACGGAGCGGGACTACGACCTCATTGACGAGTTGCAGCGGGTGGCTACGGAATTGAATACGGATATGTCCACCGTAGCCCTGGCCTGGGTACAAGGCCAGCCGGGTGTCACGTCCACCATCATCGGGTCGCGCACAATAGAGCACCTCAACGCGAACCTAAAGGCCTTGGATTTCCAACTGCCGGCCGAGCAACGGGCCGTCCTCGACGCCGCGTCCAAGCCCGCACTGAACTTCCCGGCCGCGATGAACGCGAATATGTCGCCTGGCTTAGCGCAAGCCGGGACCACCGTCAATGGTGTACCTAGTCAGCTCGGCGGCAACGTGCCGACCACCGACGCGCATCGCTATTGAATAGGTAGAGAGGGTTAAAAATTATGGAGTAATCGAGTAGAACCATTATTGATAGTGATTCCGCCAGTAGGGGTTCTTTTTGCAAAAGATACTGTGATAAAAAGCAAGGAGTTAGGCAAATTTTTTTATCTTTAGCCACCTTTAAGGAGTGTCCTCGGGTCCATCCTGTGTAGCCTCGGCCGGTTAACTGGTCGGGGCTACACAGGATGAACCCAAAGGCCCTCCTTAAAGGTGGCTAAAGATAAAAAAATTTGCCTAACTCCTTGCTTTTTATCACAGTATCTTTTGCAAAAAGAACCCCATAAGGCGCAAATCACTGCTTAAGAAGACCGAAAACGGATAGTCTTGCACGTTCTTCAAAACCAGCGAAATCCATCCGTGAAAACGAAGGTTAAGACCATAACTTTGTCCGAATGTTAGATAATATATTGTTAGTCAGTATATTAGTCATGAAAATCAAATAGCTATGCGCCTGATTCTGAGGTTTTACCCTATTTGTTTAACAACACCCAATCTTCGCGCCAGTTTTATACCGACGTGCTGACTTTCTAGCCGGCGGCGCAATCGCCGCTCGATGCCTGCGGCTTTGCTATGCAGCGCGAATTATCTTATCTAACCACTTTACTCCATGCTCACTTCCGAACCTAATGCTGGCCAGCAGCTGCTCACCGCTCTGTTTGCCGCCTTCAACACCGGGGCCGACGACGTGCTGCGCCTTTTTGCCGCGCAAGCAGTCGTTGAATTTCCTTATGCCGCCTCCGTGGGCTCGGTGGCACGGTTCACTCGGGACGAATACCATCAATACCTGACCAAGGTCTTGCCGACCATTCCCCACCTGCGCTACGGCGAGCTGCACGTCTACCCGCTCCAGGCGGAAGGCCAATACTTCGCCGAGATGCACGCCTCCACCACGATGCCCAGCACCGGCCTACCTTACGAGCAGGACTACGTGATTTACTGCACCATCGCCGACGGGCACTTCACACATTTCCGCGAGTACTGGAACCCCGTGACGTGGCTCCGCGCTTCCGGCGGCGAGCAAGCCATGCACAGTATCCTCAATCCCCAGTAGGAGGCCGCTTAGCATTCGGAGAGTATCGGCCTTGGTTAAAAGTTTGGTTCGGCGGTGGTCTAAGGCTTGGTGATTCTTAAATTATGGGCTTCAATACAGAGTCGGATACGATTATGATGCATAGTCAGCGACTTGCTGAAGGAGCAGGATTTGCGAACCAGTACGCCGCAGCGCTGCCGCAACGAGCAATTCAGCGCTTCCACGATACTCGTGCCGCCGCTGCCCTTGGCGCAAGAGCGATGGGCGGCGGGGGGCAGCACTTTGGCATAGGCTTCCCACTGGTCGGTGTAGTAAATAGTATGCTGCTGGTAGTGAGGCGGCAACGCTTGCCAAAGGCGGCGGGCCGTGGCCGCTCCCCGGCAGCCTAATACCCAGGCTACCAGGCGGCGGCTGGCCCGTTCTACGGCCAGCCACAACCAGACTTTGCGCTTGCGCCGACCGACAAAGGTCCACATTTCATCCAACTCCAATTCAGCTGGTTTAGTGGTTGGGGCCGGAGGGGGGGCCAGAGGTGGGGCCGGAGGGAGTACCGTTTTTTTGAGCGCGTTTGGCAATCGTCATCCGCGCTACGCCCGTTGCACGGGCGATGCTGCGTTGGGAATTACGTTCCACTAACAGCTTGTCCACCTGAGCGTAACGGACAATCCGTGCTGGCGCGGCGGGAACTAGCACAGCCTGATGGCGGCACGCCGTGCATTGGTACTTGGCTTTGCCGCCGCTCAACCCGTTCTTGCGCAAGGCTGAACTGCCACATTTAGCACACGTTAACGTCATCTGAATCATAGCCAAAGATACGCCTCACCAAATCTTAGACCACCACCACAGTTTCGTCTCGCACCTGCTGCGGAGCGGTGATGGCCTGGCCACCGGCGGGGCGGAGGCCATGCGCCTATTCTTGCTGGAGCGCGCTGCCAACGGGCACTTACAGCAGCGACAAGCCCAGTCCCAGAGCGGCCAGCAGGCCCCCGGTGAGCAGCACGCCATACCCGGCCAGTACCAGCGCGCCTTTGAGCGCCGTCGTGCCCCAGCTCTGGCCGTAGAGGCGACGCAGGGCCAGCAGCAGGTAGAGGGGTATCAGCAGCGTTAGGACGAGGCTGGTATTTTCGGGAATGGGCAGGTAGGCGAGCCCCAGCAGCAGCAGAAGCAGCGCGAAAACGAAGCAGTGCAGGTGTACCGAAAAGATAAGATGGCTCAGGTAATAGCGCCGCTGGTGCCAGTAGGCCGCCTGCAACAGCAGTGCGGCCAGCGGCATGAGGACAAACAGCATGATGGAAAAGGATTTCAGCACCTGATGCCTGATTTCCTCCGGGCTCAGGCGCATCAGGCGGGGCAGGTGCTGCACCATAACCCGCGCCAGGAAGGTGGCCGGCCGATGGTGCCGCCGGAGCACAGAATCGGCCTGGGTCCGCGTCAGGTGCTCGGGGAGGCTGTCGAACTGCGCCTTGGTGAACGGCAGCCGGGGGCCGATAGTGATGTTCCCGCCCTGGGGCTGCACCGGAACAGGTCCCACGCGCACCCGCACCGCGCCCCCTTCGGGCTGAGAGTTGAGCGAAAGCAGGAAGAAAAACACGAAGCTGATGAAGACATACAGCCGGATGGGCGGCACGTAGGGCACCCGGTGCCCGGCCAGAAACCGGCGCGTCAGCTCACCGGGCCGGAACAGCAGCAGCCGCAGCGTCCGGAATACTTTGCCGTCGAAATGAAAAACGCCCTCCAGAAACTCTTCGGCCACGTGGCCGAACCCAATGCGGACGGCGTGGTTCTGCTGCCCACAGCGGGGGCAAAATTCATCGGGCTCCCCAGGCACGAAGGCGTAGTGACAATTGGCACAGGCGGGCAGCTTGGCAGCGTGGTGGGACATCGACGGACCAGGAAAAGCAAATAGTGCCCAAAGATGCGCCGGACCGCCGGCTTTTGGCCTTGGGTAAAAGTGCTCGTGTCACATATCCCATAAGACAATCGAAAGCGGCTAGCAAAAACGAGCGTTTACGCCACCTGCTACGGCGTTCTGCCAGGCAATCATCTATTAACCAAATTATTAACCCGAAAAATTAGATAACCGGTCATCAGCGCCGGGGGAGGCTCACGTTTGTTTAATAACATTCAAATTTGCCCCCGATTGCTATCAGGAGGCCAGTCGCTACTGGAGGGCTGGGCTGAATATCACTGTCACATGTATGAGACAAGTGTCGTACCTTTGAGCGACTTCTCATGGCCGATACTCAGCAGCACATTATTGAAGCGGCCATCCGCGTGTTCAACGAGGACTACTCGGCTCCGCTCGAAAAAGTGGCGGAGCGGGCCGGCGTTACCCGCCGGACCCTGCACCGCCACTTCGCGGGCCGCGACGAGCTGGTGACCAGCTGCGCCCAGGAGATGCAGCGCAGCTGCCAGCGGGCCATGACGCAGGCCCTCGACAGCTCGCCCGACCCGCGCACGCAGCTGGAAAATATGCTGTACGCGGCCATCGACTGCGGGGCCAAGTATGCGTTTTTCAGTAAGCTGCACACCCGGCCGGCGCACCAGCATTCGGCCCAGGATGCCGACTGCGCGGGATACGATGCCGTGACGAACCGCTGCCGCGCCGTTATGGCCCGGCTCCAAAGCCAGGGCAGCATCAGCCCGCACCTTACGGTAGAATGGGTTTTTCTGCTGTTCAGCGGGCTGATTTCCACCACCATCGACGCGCAGTGCGCCGGGACGGTGGCCCGGCAGCACCTCAAGCAGTTTGCCTGGTTTTCCTTCAGCAAGGGCATTGGCCTGTGACTTTTTTTTGCCCTTGTGCGTCTCAAAAAAGAGACGCTGGGAACAGCATTTCACTCATCTCTTTCCCATCTCATGGAAAATTCTCCTGACTACGACGTAGTAATTATTGGCGGCAGCTACGCGGGCCTATCGGCCGCGCTAACGCTGGGACGCGCCATCCGGCGGGTGCTGGTGCTCGACAGCGGCCGGCCTTGCAACCGCATGACGCCCCACTCGCATAATTTTCTGACCCAGGACGGCCGCACGCCCGCCGACATCGCGGCGCAGGCCCGCGCCCAGGTACTGGCCTACCCCACCGTGCAGCTAGTGTCGGAAACGGCCGTGGCGGCCCAGGGCACCGACCACGACTTCACGGTGACGACCGACTGCGGGCGGACCGTGCGGGCGCGCAAGTTGCTGTTTGCCACCGGCGTGCGCGACCTGCTGCCCGCCAGGCCCGGCCTGGCCGAGTGCTGGGGCATCTCGGCCATTCACTGCCCCTACTGCCACGGCTACGAATACCGCGACCAGCCCACCGGCATCCTGCTCAACGGCGACGCGGCGTTTGAGCAGGCGCGGCTTATCCGGAATTGGACGGCCCGGCTCACCGTTTTCACCGGTGGCGAATCGACCATCGGGCCGGCGCACCGGCAGCAGCTGGCGGCGCTGGGCGTCGAAGTCGAAACGAGCGCCGTGCGGGAGCTGGTTCACCAGCGCGGCTACCTCACCCACCTGGCGCTGGCCGACGAGCGCCGGGTACCGTTGGCGGCCCTCTACGTGCGGCCGGCGTTCGAGCAGCACTGCCCCCTGCCGCGCGCGTTGAGCTGCACCCACACCGAGGCGGGCTACCTGGGCGTGGACGAGGCCCAGAAAACCAGCGTCGCGGGCATCTACGCGGCCGGCGATGCCACGACCATGATGCGCTCGGTCAGCTACGCGGTAGCGGCCGGTGTCAAGGCTGGGGCGTTCCTCAACCACGAGCTGCTCGGCCCGGCGTAGTGCGCCGGTTTTCACCCCCCCCCATCTTTTCCATCCAGCTTTTCGCTTATTCATGTCTTCCCAACCGCTTCTGACACCCTTTCACTCCGGGCTGCTCACCCTAAAAAACCGCGTGGTCATGGCCCCGATGACGCGCAGCCGCGCCAACAATGCCGCCCAGCTGCCAAACGAGCTGATGGTGGACTATTACCGCCAGCGGGCCACCGCCGGCCTGCTGATTACGGAGGGCATGTACGTCAACCGCGCAGCGGCCGGCTACATCAACGTGCCCGGCCTCTACACGCCCGCGCAGGTGGCGGGCTGGCGGCCCGTCACCGCCGGCGTGCATGAGCTGGGCGGCACCGTCTTCGCGCAGCTCTGGCACGTGGGCCGGATGTCGCACCCCGACCTGCTCGGCGGGCAGTTGCCGCTGGCCCCTTCGGCCATAAATCCGCACGATAAAGTGTACACGCCCACCGGCTTCCAGGAGACGGTAACGCCCCAGGCCATGAGCCTGGACCAGATTCAGCAGACCATTGCCGACTTTGCCCAGGCGGCCCAAAACGCCCTCGCGGCGGGCTTCGATGGCGTGGAGATTCACGCGGCCAACGGCTACCTGTTTCACCAGTTTTTCAACGCCCCCAGCAACACCCGGACGGATGCCTACGGCGGCTCGGTGGAAAACCGCGCCCGGCTGCTGTTCGACGTGCTCGACGCCACCCAGGCGGCGGGGGTGGACCTGCGCAAAGTCGGCGTGCGCCTTAACCCCTCGTTTTACGGCCTCTTCGGCACCACCATCGACGCGCAGACCATTCCAACGTTCGACTATATCGTGCGGCGGCTCAACGACTACGACTTAGCCTACCTGCACCTGTGCGAGCCGTTTATCGACGTAAGCCAGGTGCCCTTTGCCGAGCCGCACATTGCCCGGCACTACCGCCCCCTCTACAAGGGCACGCTCATCATCAATGGCAGCATGACGCAGGACAAGGGCAACGCGCTGCTAGCGGCGGGCGAGGCTGACCTGGTATCCTTCGGCACGCTCTTCATTGCCAACCCCGACCTGGTGGCGCGTTTTGCCCGGCACGCCCCGCTGGCCGAAGCGGACAAGGCCACCTACTACACGCCGGGAGCGGCGGGCTACACCGACTACCCGGCGCTGGCCGGGTAGCCCGTAGTAACGGCTAGCTGTATAGTCCCAAGGAGTGCTGGTGTATTTTCCGGGCTGGAATTTCGCACAGACCTATGGTACAAGTACTCCACGGCAGCGCCCGCACAACGGCGGCCATACGGCGCGCTATCCAACATAGCCAGGAAAGCCTACAAAGCTTAGCTACGCCTTATAGCATCAACCCTAAGACAGTGGCCAAGTGGCGCAAGCGCCCAAGTGTGCTGGATGCGCGCATGGGTCCGGAACCGATGTCGACGGTGCTGAGCGCCGAGCAAGAAGCTATTGTCGTGACCTTTCGTCGGCACACCTTGCTAGCGCTGGACGATTGCCTGTATGCGCTACAAGCCACGATTCCACACCTGTCCCGCTCGGCGCTGCACCGTTGCTTTCAACGCCACGGCAGTAGCCGCCTGCCCCTAAACGAAGACGGGCAAAGTGAGCCGAAAAAGAAATTCAAGGATTATCCCATCGGCTATCTACACGTCGATTTCGCGGAAGTGCAGACCGAAGAAGGCCGCCAGTACCGCCCAAATGCTTCATGCGCATTTTCGTGGCTATTGACCGCACCAGCAAAGTTGCTTTTGCCGAACTGCATCCGCGGGCCAAACGGGTCGTGGCCGCCGAATTCCTGCGGCGCGTGCTCGACAAGCTACCCTATAAAGTTCATACCGTGCTGACTGATAATGGCGTGCATTTCACGCCCCAGCCGCACCAATTCCTGCCGGGTGGGCACAGTTTTGACCGTATCTGCCGGGAATACGGCGTGGAGCACCGCCTGACCAAACCAGCCCACCCGTGGACCAACGGTCAGGTCGAGCGCCTGAACCGCCCGATTAAGGAAGCGACTGTTCAGCGCTTCCACTACCAGAGTACGAACGAGCTCAACGAGCACCTGCAAGCCTTTCTACTGGCCTCTAACCACGCCAAGCGTCTGAAGACCTTACGCGGGCTCACCCCACACGAATTCGTCCGTGCTCAGTGGCAAAAGAACCCGACTATCTTTACCCGAGACCCGACCCACCTCACGCTGGGACTATACAGCTAATGCCTGCAAACGGCTGGTGCAAGGTGTGATTGTGTGCTGAAATTGTCTTTGCCTCAACCAATATTTATTCCAGGCCCTTGTGACTGAGCGCTAGGTATATAGTCCCCAGGCACAGTGGTGGGCCGTTTACAACTGAACTTCACCAACACTTATGGGACAAACCGGGGGTTGACCAAACAGCTGCCACTATTTCACCTACCGGGCCTTTTCATCGCTTCTCGCCATCTGGCGCACGGCGGCGGCCAGCTCGGGCGGGGGTAGGCACAGCTTGCGCTGGGCCAAATCAAACCAAGCTCCCGCCACCATGACGGTGGCGGCGACCCGGCCGTTAGCTTTGTAAATGGTGTGCAGCACGGTCCAGCGACTACCATCCTCGCTGAAGCTCACCAAGCGACCATCCACTCGGATGGCTTCGCCCACGTGCACTTCTTTGAGAAAGTTAGTTTCTTCCCGGAAGGTGACTGGACCCAGGCGCAGCTCGCTGAACTTTTGCAAATCGAAGCCGTGCGTACGCAGGAAGGCCACGCGCTGGTCGGTAGCAAAATCGGCGTAGGCCGAGTGGCGCATGTGGCCGTTGGGGTCCATTTCCGCCCAGCGGACCTGGTAGGTAGTTGAGTCATCCATCGTAGAGAGTTAGGGGGTTAAGCGGTGAAAGTGCATTTTATCTCGGCAGGTGCACTACTAAAGAGAGAAGACTTGTTTCGGAATAAGATACGGGTGAATTTTTTCGGTCCTTTGGGCAGCTGGGAAGCCCTTTCTGCTTGGCCAAGTCAGTAGCCGCTCCTTTTTGGAGCTACCGCCGTTTCTCGCTCCAAGTACTGCGAAGAAAACAACTGATTTCTTATGCAGAAACAAGTTTAGAAGTTAAAAAGGCCGCTGGAAGCTCACTAGCGGCCTTTTTAACTCTTAATTTTTCACTGCCTATTTTGCTTGCTAAATTTGCTGGATGGCGCGTGCCAGGGTTTGGCGGTTTTCGGGGACATCGGCGCTGTGGGCATTTTCCTTCAGGCTATTTTGTAGCAGGCCGATGATGACGTGGTCGGCGCCCTGCGACTTGTACTGGATGCCGATGGCCTGGAGGCGGGCCACGTCTTCGGCGAACAGTTTGGGCTCGCTCAGGCGCGGCAGCATGGCAGCCAGGCCCGGCAGCAGGCCCACCTTCGCGGAAATGGGGGCCGCGTCGAATTTCTCGCGGATGTAAGGCCACTGGGCCCCGCCGCCGGCCACGGCGTAGGTGGCCACCACGGCCTGGGTCAGGGCGGCGTGGTCGTCGCCCTCCAGGGCCTGGGCTTTGGCCAGGGCCTGCGGGGGCGCTACTTCGGCCAGGGCTTGCAAGGCTGCGCCCTGCACGGCGTAGGAACGGGTACCGGCCAGGTACCGGGTGAAAACGCCCGCGTCACGCTTGTCCTTGAGCTGGCCCAGGGCCCCCAAAAGGGCGGTTTGCACGGCGGGATTCTGCTCGGTGGCGAGCCGCTTGCGCAGGGTGGGCGCGGCGGCGCTGGCCACGGCGTTGTTTTTCAGGTCGAGGCTTTGGGCGGCAGCTCGGCGCAGGTCGTAGAACTTGTCGTTCAGGGCCCCCAGCAGCAGGGCGCGGGCGGCGGGGTCCTTCGCCTGGGCGGCTTGGGCGGCGGCCAGGGCCTCGCGGCGGTCCACGTACAGCGGCGCGTGGGCGTACTGGTAGGCGTAGGCGCTAAAGGGCTTGTGGTCGGTTTTCAGCCACACCAGCTTCTTCTCGGCATCCACGTTCACCAGGGCCGGCGCGGCCGCCAGGGGCATCTCAAACGTCTGGCTGGCCTGGGTCAGCAGCACGCGCTGGCGCTGGACTTTGCCGTTCACATAGTAGTCGATGGCCAGCGGCAGCCGGAACGGCTCGCCCGGCTGGGTCTGCGTCAGGGTAACGCGCTGCACCCGGCGGGCCGCGTCCCAGGCGTAGTCGATGGTGACGAGCGGGTGGCCGGCCCCGAAGTACCACTGGTTGAAGAACCAGTTCAGGTCCTGGCCCGACGCGGCCTCCATCGCCAGGCGCAGCTGGTGGGCCTCGCCGGTGCCCAGGGCGTTGTCTTTCAGGTATTTCTGCAAGCCGCCAAAGAATACGTCGTCGCCCAGGTACGTGCGCAGCATATCCACCACGGCCCCGCCCTTCTGGTAAGTCACCACGTCGAACACGTCTTCCTTGGTGGCGTAATGGAAGCGCACGAGGTCCTTGGCCGCCCCAGTGGGGTTGGCGAGGTAGCGGCGCAGATTGGCGTAGGTATGGTAGTCGGCGGCCTCGCGGCCGTACTTGTGCTCGGCGTAGAGCCCCTCCGAAAAGTCGGCCATTGACTCGTTGACCGTGATGTTGGACCACGATTCGGCCGTCACGTAGTCGCCGAACCACTGGTGAAACAGCTCGTGCGCAATCACCGACTCGCCTGGGTACTCGCGGTCGAGCAGTTCCCGGGCATCCAGCTGCACCTGCTCGCCGTGCAGGGTAGCGGTGGTGTTCTCCATCGCGCCGCTCACGTAGTCGCGCACCACAATCTGGGCGTATTTATTCCACGGAAACGCCACGCCCAGGCGGTTGCTGAAAAACTCCAGCATATCGGGCGTGTTGCCGAAAATCTGCTTGGCGAAGGGCGCGTACTTGGATTCGAGGTAATAAGTGACCTCCTTGCCGCGCCAGGTGTCTTTGTAGATTTTGAAGTCGCCGACGGCCATCATGAACAGGTAGGGCGCGTGGGGCAGGTCCATTT
This sequence comes from Hymenobacter psoromatis, assembly GCA_001596155.1. Classification (NCBI taxonomy): domain Bacteria; kingdom Pseudomonadati; phylum Bacteroidota; class Cytophagia; order Cytophagales; family Hymenobacteraceae; genus Hymenobacter; species Hymenobacter psoromatis. The sequence continues at coordinate 48,304 of CP014769.1, forward strand.
GCCAGGTATCGGTGCGCAGGCCGGGGCCGGCGGGCACCTGGCTCACCAGGCGACCGTTGCTAAGCGTCACGTACTTACTGGGTACGGTCATCGCAATTTCTTCGGTCGATTTTTGGTTGGGCCGGTCGATGGTCGGAAACCAGGCCGACGCGCTTTGCGTCTCGCCCTGGGTCCAGATTTGCACCGGCTTACCCGCCACCGCGCTGTCGGGATTAATAAAGTACAAGCCCTTAGCATCGGTGATGGCGGCCGAGCCCTTCGCCTTCAGCTCGTCGGGCTTGGCCACGTAGTCGAGGTACACGGTATAGGCCTCGCCGGGCTTAAAGCTGCGCCCCAGGCTGACGTAGAGGTTGTTCTGGTCGGTGTACGTGTACTGGAGCGGGATTTGCCGGGTGCCTTCCAGCAGGGCCACCACCTGGATGTCCATGCCCTGTGCATCGAGCCGCAGCGAATCGGTGGGGTAGCCGTGGGGCCGGAGCGTCACCCACTCCTGGCCGTAGAGGTAGCGCTTGGCGTAGTCAAATTTCACCGCCAGCTTGGTATGTACCAGGTCGTTGACCTTGGTCGCCGAGGCGCGGTAGGGCCCCACGAGCTGGCCGGGCGGAGGTGGCGTGGGGGTTTGGGCCAGGGCAGGGGCAGCCAGTAGGCCCAGCAGACCTAGGGCGTAAGCGTACCTCATCGGAAAAATCGGGGAATTGTAAGGGGTCAAAGATGCAGTATTTAGCAGGAGCGCTGCGCGGGGACCCTCTCCGCGGGTGCGGGGGCTACCCACCCGCCAGCCCCCGCACCCGCTGGCCTCGCAGAGGCTTACCGGGGTCGGCTAGGTGTTCCGTCATCCGATTCGCCGCCACCGTTAGGGTCAACTGGCGACGGACCTGCGCCAGGCCGTTCCAATTAGGAAACGTCGTGTTCAGGATGCGCGCGCTGTAAGAAGTGCAGTGTGGCCCTTCAAAAAACAGCCGTGAGCGGCACCCTGATGGGAGATTATTATTAGCTACTGCTGGGGCATGAGTTGGAGGTGCAGACGCATCAGAGGAAGCGTTTAACATGCCTCTGGAAATAGCATTTTGCCCCAAAATGAATTCGCCAACAGTATCCCGTTGTAACGAGAACCCCACACTCAATTAAAGGACTGCCGAAAGGCCAGCGGTGACAGGTTGGTTTTGCTTTTAAATAAGCGACTAAACGAGGGCGCGTGCTCAAACCCCAGTTGATACGCAATTTCGCCGACGGAAAGCTCCGTGGTGGAAAGCTTTTCCTTGGCCCGTTGCAGCAAGTGTTCGTGGATGTGCTGCTGTGTGGTTAGGCCGGTCAGCACCTTGAGCATTCCGCTCAAATAATCGGCCGATACGTGGAGGGCTTCGGCCACGTAACCGACCGTGGGCAAGCCTTTTTGACTGAGGTCGTTGCCAATAAAATAGGCAGCTAGTAATTCTTCCAACCGATTGAGAAGCTGGTGGTTGGCTACTCGGCGGGTGATAAATTGGCGCTGGTAGAACCGCTCGGCGTAATGGAGCAACGCTTCCAAATGGGAGATGATGATGTTTTGGCTGAACGGGTCGATGTTGGCGTGGTACTCCTGCTCGATGTAGTGCATCAGCTGGGTAACGGTTGCTTCTTCTTTCGCCGACAGGAATAAAGCCTCATGGACCGAATAAGCAAAGAATTCGTACTGCCGGATTTTCTGGCTCAGCGATGTTTTCCAGAGGAAATCGGGATGAACCAGCACCATCCAGCCGGCAGGCAATTGGGTGGCTTCTTTTTCTATTTCGATGCCAAAAACCTGGCCGGGTGCCATAAAAAACATCACCCCTTCGTCAAAATCATAGGTTTGCTGCCCGTACTTAAACCGGGCGTTGAACACTCTTTTTAACGAGATGGCATAAAACTCAAAAACCAGGCTCACCGGCCCCGCCACTACAGGCGGTTGCACCGCTTCAATCCGCACCACGCTGAGTAAGGGGTGCTCCGGCGGGGGCAGCCCCATCAACCGGTGGTATTCCGTAATCGTTTTGAATCGGTAGAGCTGGCTGAAGGACATCGGACAATATGCTTACTGGTAGTACACGGCCGCAAACTCCTGGGCAAAATTTGTCATTTTTACGTTTCTCCGCACTGCTGACTGGTTGCGGTGATAATCGGCATCGACCAGGCCGGTACGTACAGCGGCCTGTATTTCCACTATGCCCGTCGCAATATGCGGCCCAGCGCGTTATTTCTGGGCGATGGCGGCGTAGGCGGCGGCAAATTCCTGGGCGAAATCGATTAGCTTAACCTGGCCCAGCACCGGTCGGTGGCGGCGGTACTGTTCAAGCACGACCCCGCTGTGAATGCCCGCTTGCATAGTCACGATGCTGGCGGCGAGTTGCGGCGGCAGCCCGGCCAGTTGTAGCCCCTGCTGCATTTGCTGGTCCGTGATGGTCACCCAGGGCAAATCGGGCTTCCCGATGGCAGTGCCCAAGATGCGGGCCGCTTGCTGGCAGCTCATTTCCTCACTGGCCACGTAGCGCACGGTGTGGCCGGTCAGCGGGGTTTCCAGTTCTTCGGCCGCCGCCGCCGCAATGTCCAGCGGAGAAACCAGGACAATCGAGTCTTCGCCCCCAAAGTTGGCGGCAATATGGCCCTGCTCTAATATCATCGGGAGCAGCCCGTAGAAGTTGCTGTAAAAATAGGCCGGCCGCAGGTGCGTAGTGCCGACCCCCGCCAGCTCGTTGAAAGCGTTTTCGATACTCGCCGGGCCGAGCACCCCCGCCGTCCAACCACTCAGCAGCACTACGCGCCTGATGCCGGCCTGCTGGATGGCCTGCTGGATGGCCTGCAGATAGTTTTGGCGCACTTGCCGGAAATAGGCTCCCTGGTCAGCCGCTGCCAAGTTAAACGGTATCATGCAATAGACGGCCTCGGCCCCGGCGAAGGTGGCGGCCACAAACGGCCCGTCTTCGATGGAGCCAATGGCCGCCGTCGCCCCCAGGGCTTCAATGGCGGGTTGTTTCTCCGGCTTGCTGCTGACTAGGGTAACAGCATGGCCTTTTTGCAGGAGTTCTTTGGTGAGGGGCTGGCTGATGTTGCCCAGCGAGCCGGTTACGACGATGTTCATGGTTCTTCTATCTTGAAATTCCCGGCGCTTCGGCGGGCGTAAGGAGCCGCGCAGCCCCGATGCGGGCGGCCTTCCGGTGGATGTTGTGCTTTCCGGGAGGCGCTACCCCCTTGGTAGCCCGGTAAGGTCTTCGCTCAGGTGCCACAGTTTTTCGCCCAGCAGCGGGTCGTACCGATTATTCAAGGGAACGACCTGCATTTTGTCGTCGAAAAAGACCCCGTTGGCTTGCGCCGCCTCCGGGGCCGTCGCCAGGTATACCCCGACGTCGCAGGTGTCTTTCTCCCACGGCTTTAGGAGTACCGTGAGGGCCTTTAGCCACCACGGCGCGTCCTGCACCAGCTGGGAGGTGATTAAGCCGGGATGGAAGGCCACGGCCGTTACGCCGGTGCCTTCCAAGCGTTTCGCCAGCGCGAACGTGAAATAGATGCGGGCAAACATGGCCTGGGAAGTCGCCCGCATTCCGCTGTAGTTCTTCGCCAGCTGAATATCCTGCCAATCGAGGGTGGGGTGCTGGAGAAATTCCAGCAGCGAGGCTTTTTTGAACATTGATTGCTGAACAAGTATCCTGAACCGTTTCCGCCCGCTTACGGCTGCAAAGCCGTCCTATTAGGATGTTCAGTCAAACGAGGATTTATTTAGGACCCGCATAATAGTGGGAACGAAAAACAACGACGGAGAAAGTCGGTCAGCCTGGGTTAAATTAACCTGGATTTATGCTGGGCGGGGCGACTCTTAAAATGACCCTCTCAATGAAAACTTGAGCTGCGGCCTTCCCTAGTTTGCGTTACCTACTCCGACACTAACGTAGCGTTGAGGGCTTCTAAATGGCGCTGATGCTGTATGCCCCACTCTTTTAAAACCGCAATAACGGGGTCGAGTGAGTGGGCGTACGGTAAGACACTGTAGTCCACCACTACGGGAGGGCCGGGGGAGACTGTGCGGGCGATGAACTGATGCGCTTCCAAGTCCTTGAGCTCCTTAGCCAGCACCTTCGTGGAGATGCCCGGCACACTACGCTCCAAACCGCGAAAATGCCGAGTGCCCGCCAAGAGCGCGACAATGATTTGGAGCTTCCACTTGCTGTTGACGAACAGCGAAGCGTGGCGCAGGGCTTCCATCGTGAGCGAGCATTGAGCGGTATCGGAACTGGTCATGGAAAGGGAAGAAGAGAGGGCGAAGTGACTAAACTGGCTGATTACCTGCGAGTAATCAGGCTACCGACTGGTAATCTGTAGTTGCCAGAGGGACCGAACAAACCGCAAGCTGATTCCATTAAGTAATCAGCATACCAAACAGTAAACTGGGCCGCTTGGTTGGCGGGCGGCGTTTGGCAACCCGGGCAGCCCAGGGACATAGTTCTCCTTTTTCCATTTTCATCTTCCTTTGACCATGCAGATTCTGCAAATCATCTCCAGCGCCCAGGGCGCTAATTCGTACACCACGCGCCTCAGCCAGGGCATCATCGACAAGCTGCAAGCCGCGCATCCGGGCAGCACGGTGGTCGTGCGCAACCTAGCCACCCACCCGTTTCCCCACCTCGAAGAAGCCCACCTGCAAGCCTACTTCGCGCCCGCTGAGGGCCGCTCGCCCGCGCAGCAGCAGGCCGTGCGCCACTCCGACGAAGCCATTGCGGAAGTCATGGCGGCCGATGCCCTGGTCATTGCGGTGCCGTTCTACAACTTTACCATTTCCTCCTCGCTCAAGGCGTGGCTCGACCACCTGACGCGGGCCAACCTCACGTTCCGCTACACGGCCACCGGGCCGGAGGGGCTCATTCCGGCGGGCAAGCAGGTGTATTTGGCATTGGCCAGCGGCGGCATCTACTCGGAAGGCCCCCTGCAGCCCTACGATTTTGCCACGCCTTACCTGCGCTTCATGCTTGGCTTCCTGGGGCTCACCGACATCACCGTGGCCCGCGCCGAAGGCGTGAAGCTGCCCGAGTTCCAGCCCACCGCTTTGCAAAAGGGGATTGACAGCGTAATGGTGTAAATAATTAATTATCAGAACTTTACTACTTAATTAAACGTAAAACGCAGCACTTCCCGCACTCGATGTTACGCGTCACTTGGGTTTGTTAAGCGGGAAGGCTCTTTTCTGAAGCAACCAAAGCGACTCCAGTCACTGCCGGCGCAAAGGCGCGTGACAGCAAGTACAAAACCCTTTCACTTCGTGGCCATGAGTACCCAGCCTACCTCCGTTCCCTATACCGTGCCCGCTGGCACGAGCATCGGCCATATCCACTTGCAAGTAACTGACCTCAACCGAGCGCTGGCTTTTTACCGCGACCTGCTAGGCTTCGAGGTGATGGTGCACGCGGGGGCGGCGGCTTTCCTGTCGGCCGACGGCTACCACCACCACATCGGACTCAACACCTGGCACAGCCGGGGCGGCCGGCCGGCCGAACACGAGGGGGTCGCGGGCCTCTTTCACGCCGCTATTCTGTATCAGGACCGAGCCGGGCTGGCAAAGGTCCTGCGCCGCCTGAATAAGGCCGGCTATCCGCTCAGCGGGGTGGCCGACCACGGCGTGAGCGAGGCCCTGTACCTGGACGACCCTGATGGCAACGGCCTGGAATTGTACTGGGACCGTCCGCGCGACCAATGGCCGGTGGATGCCGCCGGCAAGCTCACCATCTACACCCACCCGCTGGACGTGCCGGGCCTGCTGGCGCTGGCCATGTAGCGTAAGTACTTTTTAATCAAACACTTAATTAACGACCAATTGCCATGAGCGACCAACCTCAGCCTGCCAACCACCTCCTGAAAGTGAGCTGCCTGCTTACGCGCCGCAGCGACCTGACGCACGAGGAATTTTTCCGTTATTGGACGGAAAAGCACACGCCCATGCTGGCCAAGCCGCAGCCCGGGGCCCCGAAGGTGTACCGCTACGTGCAGCTGCATCCCCTTACGGAGACCGTACCCGGCTTAAAGACGGCCCCTTACGACGGGGTGGCCGAAATCTGGTTTGCTAACCTGGCTGATGCCGCGGCCATGTTCACCTCCGACCACTACAACACGGTAGTTGCGGCCGACGAGGAGCACTTCCTGGACCGCGCGAAGACGGTCTTCCTCTACGCCCACGAGAAGACCATCATGTAAACCGGCCCGCTGCCTGGCAGCGGCGGCACTTGATGGGGGCTTACCCGATTGTTTTTCGATGAGCATTTTCACTTCCCTGGTCCGGCAGGTAACGCAGCAGGCCACCGTGGTGCGGGCCGAGCAGCTTGCGGCCCACGCCTACCGCATCACCCTGACCGGCCCGGCGTTGCAAAACTGGACCTACACCCCCGGCCAAACGCTGAACGTCTTCTTCGGTTTGGCGGCGGCCGGGGGGGGCTGCCAGCCTGCGTAAGCGCACCTACTCCGTGTGGGGGTATCATGCTGACCAGCGAGCGTTAGAACTGGCCGTCTGCACCTTCTCCGATGGGCCGGGCGCGCAGTGGGCGGCGCAGTGCCGGCCCGGCGACCCGGTGCATTTTCACGGGCCGGGTGGCAAATTTCTGCTCGACCCCGCGGCCCCCGCGCACGTGTTCCTAGGCGACGTTTCCTGCCTGGCGCACTTCTACGCGCTGCACCGGCAGCTGCCGCCCGACGTACCGGTCATCAGTGTCATCCATGCCCGCCACCGCGCCGATGTCTTTGCAGACCTGGACGGCCGCCTACCATTGCACGTGGAAGTGGCGGCTACCTTCTCGGCCGCGCAGTATGTGCGGGCGGCCGAAGCCCAGGGCCTTCGCCAACTATCCTCGGCCCAGTTATACTGGGGCGGTCCGGCCGCGACGTGCGTAGCCGGGCACCGGCTGCTTGAACGCGAGTGGCAGTGGCCCGCCGCTCGTCTCAAGACGAAGCCGTTCTGGAAGTAACCCGTGGCTGACCGAAGAAGGACTAGTCACCAACGACCTGCCGGCCCAGTGGTTGTCCCTACCTACCCCTACCCGTACCAAACTCGTACCTAAAGCCAATTGTCACGCATGGAAAATTCCTCGCTGCCCGCGATTGATAATCAGTATGGCTCCGCCGAGCTGCTGACGTTCTTTCAGGCGTATTTCGCGGCCAAAAGTGCCCGGCAGTTGCCGGAAACGATGCGCTTTTTTGCGCCCGCTATGCTCACCTACACCGATGCCACCCTGGGCCAGCAGCTAAACGGCTTCGCGGCGCAGCGTCAGTTTTTCAGCGAGTACATGGCCAAGTGGCCCGCCACGGCCCGCAGCTACCCCACGCGGCTCTACGGCCACGGCCGCCGGGTGGTGGTGGAGTTCGTGGACTCGCCCGAACTGTTCGGCAGCGAAGTGCGCCCGCTCGGCATCGTGGACCTGGACGCCGCGGGCAAAATTGTGCGCTGGGTGGACTACTGGAACGGCCGGACGTTCCCCGGCGCGCTGTACCAGCAATTGCGCACCCCCCCGGCCCCGGCCCCTACCCCTGTTCAGCCGCTGGGCGGGCCGGGCACCGGGCCGGGGCTGCACGATGCGTTTCCGCGCGGCGACGTGGCGGCCATCACGGCGGCGCTGGCCACCGACGCCGTGTGGGAAGACCAGGTGCTGAACCTGGCCGTGCGGGGCCGCGCCGAAATTAGCCGGCTACTGACGGCCATGCTGGCGCATCTGCCCTACGGCCAGGGGTCGCGCTGGACCACGGCGCTGCCGGCGGCCGGGCAGAGCGGCGGGGCCGAATGGGTAGCTGCGGCGGCGTGGCCTGCCGTGCAGGGCGTGCTGGCCATTGGCTGCAACCCGCAGGGCGAAATAGCGCGGTTGGCCGTGATGTACGACGGCCGGCTGTGCCCCGACTCTGCTTTACAAGCGCTGCTGGCCGCCGCTACCGCGCCGAACGAAACTCCACCCACCTAACGCTGCCTCCTCCGTTGCCCCTCCCCAACAGCTGCCTTTTTAGGCGTTTGTGGGGTAAGGCAAGAAGGAATCCCCAAACGCTCGTCCATGCGGCGTGGTACCAAAAACCAGGCGGTAAAGCGCCCCATCATTTCAACAAATTTTCCACCCAATTAACCACCCAATAACATGATTTTAGTCACAGGCGCAACCGGTCAATACGGCACGAAAGCCATTGAGCATCTACTGAAGAAAGGCATTGAGCCGCAACGCATTGCCGCCCTGGTGCGAGATGCTGCAAAGGGCCAGAAACTCCAAGACCAGGGCATCGAACTGCGCGTCGGCGATTACACAAACGTTGACGCGCTGGTGAAGGCCTTTCAAGGGGTAGATACGCTCTTGCTGGTTTCCAGCAACGATAGAGAGGCCGTAGAAAACCGCACCGCGCACCACGTGAACGTCATCAAAGCGGCCAAAGCGGCGCAGGTGAAGCACCTGGTGTACACGTCATTTGTCACAAAGCCGGGCTTTCAAGACTCGGCCATCGCTGATTTCCTAACTTCTCACGCGGAAACCGAGCAGTTTCTCAAAGACAGTGGCCTGACCTACACCATCCTCCAGAATGGCATCTACCTGGAGATGATTCCCATCTTCGCGGGAGCCCAGGTAGCCGAGACCGGCGTCATCCTGTTTCCCGCTCAGGCAGGAAAAGCCAGCTGGGTGCTGCGGGAGGAACTAGCCGAAGCCGCCGCCCACGTATTGACCACAGAAGGGCATGAAAACCAGACGTATGTGCTGGCCAATACCGAGGCGACTTCTTTCCAGGACATTGCCCAGGACCTTTCCCGCAGCTTAGGCAAGGAAGTTCGCTATCAGTCGCCCCCGGTCGAAGAGTTTCAAGCTACAATGCAGCAAGCCGGCGTGCCGGAGGTTTACATCGGCATGTTCACGACGTGGGCCAGCGCGGTGGCGCAAGGGATGATGGATGTCCAGGATTCGACCCTGGCAGCGTTCCTGGGCCGAGAACCAACGACCACGGCGCAGTTCATCACGCAAGTTTATGCCTAACAGAAAGGCCGTGCAGAACGCAGTTTTTGCACGGCCTTTCTCGTAAAAATGGAAGCCACCCGGTCGAGGAAGCTCACGTCAAACACCTGTCTACTAACCGATACGAACACATTAATCGGCTAGGCAGATACTTCTTCGTCAACCTTGCGCACCTTGACCCGCCGTACCGCCGCCTGCTTCACCATCTCAGCGGGCCGGTGACTTAGCATGTAAGTCCGCCCTTTAGGAAAAAGAATTCTAGTAAAGACCGAGGACCTACCCCGCGACTACCTGAACCTGGGGCCGCAGTCGGCCGGCTACAACCTAAAGGCGGGCCTCTTTCAAGCAGCTAGGCCCTAAGCTACGCCGCGCCGAATCCACGTACCTCACGGCTTGGGCGCGCCGATGGCAAAGGCATTGAGCAGGGCCGAGGTGACCAGATAATGCCCGATTAAGTGAACCAGCTCGACGACCCCGGTCGGCCCAAACGCCGCGACGGCCTGCTGGTAGAGGTCGTCCGGCACCTGCTGGCGGGTCACCAGCGCGTGGGTGAAGCGGTAGGCGGCGGCCTCCGGGGCCGCCAGGTCCGCCGGCTCCCTACCCTCCTTGATTGCCTCTATCGTCGCCGGGCTCAGGCCCGCGCTCAACCCCATTGCTGAGTGGGCATACAGCTCGTAGGCCGCGTGCCAGGCGGTGGCCACCGTCAGGCTGACGAGCTGCCGGAGCGGCGCGGAAAGCGAACTGTGCTGACTTTCCGCGTCTATCCAGTCGAGGAAGCCCCGTCCCAGCTGCGGGCTGTAGAGGAGGGCGTTGAAGGGCCCCAGAAGCCGGCCATCGGGCAGCTCCGCCTGAAAGTCAGCCTTTTTGGTGCCAATCTTGGTGTCCCGCAGGTACTGGTGCAGGGCCAGCTGCTCCGGCGTCAGGTCCGCGGGGCGCAGCAGCGGCAGGCGGCCGCCGAGTCCGGCATCCGGGTTGGCTTCAGGAAAGGAAGTCATATAGCAGTGAAGAACTGGTTAGGCCCCGATGAGGTAGCGCAGGGCCGGGGCGATGAACTCGGTGCGCTCCCAGGTGGGGCGCTCGTGGCGCACCACGGGTTCGAGCTGCTCCACGGTCTGGCTGCCCTTGGCCGCTGCCGCAACTTGGCGCAGGTCGCGGAGGTAAGCGCGTATCTCGCCGGCCAACTCCGGCCCGCCCAGGTTGCCGTGGCCGGGCACCAGCAGGCGCGAGCCCTGCGCCTGAATGTCGGCCAGCACCGTGTCCCAGGTCTGCAAGTCGAAGTCGGCCCCGTCGCTCATGGGCGGGTAAAACGGCACGATGGGAAACATGCGCTCTTCAATCAGGTCGCCCACGAAGGTGATGCCCTGGTCGGGAACGGTAATGGTCTGGTCGCCCGGACTGTGGGCGATGCCCCAGGTACGGAACTCGACCTGCCGGCCGCCCAAATCAAGCACGGCGTGGTCGCCCTTGTACACCTCGTCGGCCAGCGTGATTTGAATGTCGTCGAGCAGCGCGCCGCCGCCGGGTGGCAGTATATAGCGGAAGCCGGCCAACAGGTCGCTGCCCCGGCGCGCCAGGTAGTCGCGCTGGAGCTTATTGTAGTAGATGTTGGCCTGCCCTTTAAAGGCCTGCGCCCCGAAGGTGTGCTCGGGGTGGGCGTGGGTGACGGTGAGCACCAGCTGGCGCTGGCCGGCGATGGCCCGCGCGGCGGCGAGCACGCGGCGGCCCGATTCGGACGTGAGGCCGCAGTCAATCACGAGCACGGTATGCTCGCCCTCCACGATGCCGATGTTGGGCACCAGGGGCACGCGCTTGTCCGGGATAAGCCAGACGCCGTCGGCGATGCGGCACGGAAACCGGGCATCCACGATGGGCAGGGGCGGCTGGGCAACGAGTTCGGGGGCGGGGGTAGGGACGGCTTCCGGGGGCTGGCTCATGAGGATTGAGTTAAGTAGGGTAGTCCGGCAAAGGTCCTTACTTTTACTTCCCGAAAGTAAGTAGTTACCCGAACGTAAGTAGCTACCTAAACTAAAGCGCCATGATTTTAACAGAGGGAAAAACGAAGCACGTGGCTTGTCTGGGCGAGATGCTCCCGATTCGGGACGCGCTGGAGGTGGTCGGCGGTAAATGGAAAGTCTTGATTTTGACCTCCATTATGCAGGGCAACCGGCGGTTCACCGAAATACAGCGGAGTATTCCCAAACTCAACCCCAAGGTGCTATCCAAGGAGTTGAAAGACCTGGAAGAACACAAGCTGGTCGAACGGGTGGTGCACGACGACTACCCGGTGCTGATTGAATACCGCGCCACCGACTATTCCCATTCGCTGAAACAGGTAATGCTGGAGTTGCACAGCTGGGGCGTCAATCACCATAAAAAGCTATTCGCCAAGTGAATTGCGCGTCGCCGCAGTCAGGGCCGTGGTTGCTTGGCGGCGCAACTGCGCAGCGCGGCTAGTAACCGGGATTGATAAGGCAAGCTGCTCAAAAGCAACTGATTGGGAAATCTACTTGCCGTCGGCAACTCACCCGTAAAATTTGAGAGCATCAAAACGTGGGGGGCACTCCTGCTCCAGCTCAAGTGGTTACTGGTTATACTTTTATCTAGACCATGCTACAATTCTGATTGCCCCACGCTTTTTGATGCTCTCCTTTGTGGGGGCGGCGGACGAAGGCACCCATCACCCCGCGGGGGATAATCAGGGCTTCTTTCTGACTTTTCAGCCAGTAGCCAGTGCCCTAACCGACGCTGTTTTTCAGGGGCACCAGGGCGGCCACCGCGCGGCGGATGGGTGCCAGGTCCACGGCGGGGCTCGCGCCTAACTCTTCCGACCACGTGGCGGCGGGCTCCGCCACGCCAAACAGGGCGCGCGTAAAACGCGGGTAGAGCAGCTGGCCCAGCAGGTCCTGCGCGAGCTGCTGGCTCGCGTCGGTTTGCATACCGAGCTGTTCGCGCAGGAACTGCGCCACGCGCGCCTGCACGGTCTCGAACAGGGCCTCGTGCAAGCGCCCGGCACCCTGCGGAAACCGCTCGGCCTCGGTGATGGCCAGCCGGCACAGGCGCAGGGGCTTGCTCGACAGAACCGTTTCGAGAAAGCGGGCGCAAAACAGCACCAGCGCCTGCTCGGGGTCGCGGGCATAGTCGGCGGGCCCTTGCAAGTGGTCCAGCTGCAAGTCCAGCACGAGGTCGAAGACGGCCAGGAATAGGTCCTCCTTTCGCACAAAGTGGGCGTAAAGCGTGCGTTTGGTCGTGTTGGCGTGCGCGGCAATGCGGTCCATCGACGCCCGCTCGAAGCCCACCTCCAGGAACACGGCCTTGGCGGCGTACAGCATCTGGGTTCGGAGTTCGGCACCGCGTTTGGCCATTTTGTTTACTGAATAAGGAATTGATGATTTGTCGGCAACTGGGCTTTTGGGTAACCACTCGCTTTGCGTAAAACCTAAACCGTCTGGTGCCTGGGTATCCGTCCGGTTTACTGGTGGGCAGTGCAAAAATCAGGCTTCCTGCGGTATTAGCGCCAAGTGCCCTTAACCGACTTGTTTCCGCGGAAACGCGAAGATAATTTATTTTGCCCTGCAACCAGTAAATATACTACACCGTATAGTATATTTGCGAAGCAATTATTCTTGCTCTCGCCCTCTTTCCCAAGGGACTTTGCCAGGGGAAAAAGGGCAGAAATCAAGGCAAGAATCGCTAAAATCAACCAGTAGCGCGGGGCCCAGGCACCGGACCTTCAGGAGTTGCTAATGCCCCCGCAAAGGTAATGGCCCCCGTGCTCTTCAGTTTTTCACCCTTTAGTAGCAAAACGAGATGTTTGAGAAAATACTAGACGGGCTCCTCCAGAATTCTCCCACGGCCACGCGGCTGCTGGGCGCGTTGGGTACCCAGCCCCCCGTCGACCCGTCGGGCATTCGCGCCAAGCTGATGCTCCAGGCGGCTTCTTTTATGATGACCGAGCCGGACTGGCAGTTTCGGGAAACGCGCATCGAGCTGCGCAGCCAGGCCGGGGAGCCGGGCGTATTCCGGCTTTTTGGCGCTAATCATCCCGACTCCATTGTGGAAGTATTTGAGCGCAAGCTCGATATATCCATTATGAACCCAGGGGCCATTCTGCGCATGGCGCACCTCGGCGTGGGCTTGTTCGCGCAGCCGATGCAGGTGGCCACGATTGCCGTGCTGCCCCACTACGACCAGTTGGGCTTTGCCATCAGTAAAGCCTCCGGCCTTCAGTCGCTCGACGATATCCGGGAGCAGCGCTACCCGCTGCGCCTTTCTACGCGCGGCTCGATGGACTACAGCACCACCCGGCTCGTGGAGCTGGTGTTGAAAGCGCACGGCTTCAGCTACGCCGATATTATTTCCTGGGGCGGCAGCGTGTCCTACGACCAGCCCATGCCCGACGATGCGTCCCGCATCGGCAAGGCCAGCGAGGGCGGCCTGAATGCCATTTTTGACGAAGGCGTCATCCTGTGGGCGAATAAAGTGGAAGACGCCGGGATGCACTTCCTGCCCCTGGCCGAGCACCGGCTGGCCGAGCTGGAACAGCTGGGTTTTCGGCGCGGCACCATCGAAAAAGAACGCTACCCTGCCCTGCCCGCCGACGTGCGGACCGTGGACTTCAGCGGCTGGCCCGTCTACTGCCGCCTTGACACGCCGGACTTGCTGGTGCGCAAGTTCTGCCAGAGCCTGGAGGCGGGCAAGGCGGACACGGTCTGGCACATCGGCGGCCGCCAGCAGGCCGACCTACCCCTGGCGCGCATGGTGGTCGAATCGCCCGAAACGCCGCTGGACGTGCCGTTGCACGCCGCCGCCCGGCAGTACTGGACGGAACAAGGCTACCTCCAGTAAGGCCGCCTCCCCCACGCCGGCCAGACGCTCCCCTCGGCCGGGCGCCGCTAGGAACACGGCGCGTAGCCTCGGCGGCCGCTCATCGGCAACTGGCTGTATAAGAGCTAAAACCAAAACATCAACTCATTCAACACCCTCCAATCATGAAAATTGTCATCACCGGTTCGTTAGGAAACATCGGCCAGCCCCTCACGCAGGACTTGGTGCAAAAAGGCCACTCGGTCACCGTTATCAGCAGCAAGGCGGACAAGCAGTCCGCCATTGAGGCGCTGGGTGCCACGGCCGCCATCGGCTCGCTGGAGGACGCGGCTTTTCTGGCTTCGACCCTGGCCGGGGCCGAGGCCGTCTTCGCGATGGTGCCGCCCAACTTTGGCGCGCCTAATCAGGTCGCCTACTACCGTGGCATTGGCCAGAACTACGTGCAGGCCATTGAGCAGGCGGGCGTAAAGCGGGTCGTGCATTTGAGCAGCTACGGCGCGCACCTGGACAAGGGCACCGGCTTCATTCTCGGTTCGCACAACGTGGAAGGCCAGTTGAATGAAATTGCCGGCGTGGCCCTCACGCACCTGCGGCCGGGCTATTTCTACACCAACCTCTACGGCTTTGTCGGCATGATAAAAGGGTCGGGCATGATTGGCAGCAACTACGGGGGCGATGATAAGCTGGTGATGGTGCACCCGCGCGACATCGCCGCCGCCGCCGCCGAAGAGCTGACCACCCCGGCTACCCCCAGCCAGCACGTGCGCTACGTGGCCAGCGACGAGCTGACGGCCACCGAAGCCGCGCACATTCTGGGGGCCGCCATTGGCCAGCCGGAGCTGAAGTGGGTCACCTTCACCGACGAGCAAACCCAACGCGCGATGGAGCAGCGCGGAATGCCCGCCCACGTCGTCGCCAACTTCGTGGAGATGGGTGCCAGCACCCACAGCGGAGCCCTGCGCGAGGATTATGAGCAGCACAAGCCCGCGGTGATGGGCCAGACCAAGCTGGCCGACTTTGCCCCGGAATTTGCGGCGGCCTACCAGAAAGCCTGAATGGCTAACGCGGCTTAAAGACCAGCCGCGGCCATCGTTGTACATATCACCCCGTTTCTCCCTAAAAATCTGATGAAACTTTCTGAAAAAGGCCCGCTGGCACCCGTGCCCACGCTGGCCACCGTGCTCGAACCGGTGTCGCAAGCCATTCAGGGCTGGCCCGGCATCATCGCCGCCGCCCACTGGGACCTGTACCGGGTGGGCGAAGTGGTGGACGGGGCCGATTTTTACCTGGGTGAGGAAGAGTTGGGCCACCTGCACCTCAGCGGCGACGTGCACCTGGCCACCAGCCCCGCGCTGGGGCAGGCCCTGGTGGCCGGCGGCTGGGCCCGGCCCATGTGCTTTGGCGGCGTGCAGTACCGGGGCTGGACGGAGTTCCGGGTGCGCACGACCGCCGACGCGGCCCACGCCACCTGGCTGTTCGAGCTAAATTACCAGTGCCTGCGCGGCCGGCCCGAGGCCGAGCTAGTGGCGGAAATCGCCGGCCGCCAACCCGTGGCACGGCGGGGCTAGTCGCCAAAGGGATTGTTGTGCTGCTAGTAAGGGGGTAGGGAAGGACGGCAACGCACTCCTTGCACGCCCGGCATCGTCGGTGCTTTAGGCGCACGGGGCGCTGCATAACCAGCAAAGGGCTTTTCCTACCCCCTTCAATACTAGAGGCTGTCTCGTAAGGGACAGCCTTTTTTAACCGCACTAAACAAGTAATTGAACGATTAAACGCATGAAAATCATTGTTTTAGAGGAACATTGCATGACGCCGGAACTGGCCCAGGCGCTAAGCGCGCTGCCTCCCGAGCAGGGCGACGACCTGATGCGGCTGTTTTCCGACGAACAGCTGAGCGACCGGCTCCTGGACCTGGGCGAGGGCCGACTGCGGGAGATGGACCGCATTGGACTCGACCTGATGGTACTTTCCATCACTACGCCGGGCACCCAACTGCTGCCCGCGGCGCAAGCGGTGCCCCTGGCCCGGCAGGCCAACGACCGCGTGGCCGCCGCGGTGCGGGCGCACCCCGACCGCTACGCCGGGTTTGCCACGCTGCCGACCCCCGACCCGGCCGCCGCCGTGACCGAGCTGCAACGGGCCGTGCAGGAGTTGGGCCTGTGCGGGGCCATGATTCACGGCCGCACCGGCGACAAGTACTTGGACCACGCCGACTTCCGGCCCTTGTTGGCGATGGCCGCCTCGCTCGACGTGCCCGTGTACCTGCACCCGCAATTGCCGCCCCGCGCCGTGCGGGCCGCCTACTACGACGGCTTTGGCCCCGAGTTAAGCGCCCTGTTTGCCGCCGCCGGCTGGGGTTGGCACCTGGATGCGGGCGTGGCGGCGCTCCGGCTCATGCTGGCCGGCACCTTCGATGCGCTGCCCACCTTGCAGGTGGTGCTGGGGCACTGGGGCGAGATGCTGCCTTTCTACCTGGAGCGAACTGCCGTGCTAACGCCGTTGCTCAAAGGCCCGCAGCACAAAGGCCCGCAGAAAACAATCGCCGAGTACCTCCGCCAGAATTTTTACGTCACCGGCAGTGGCCAGAATACCACGGCCTATTTGCTGCGTGCCGTCGAGGTAATGGGTGCCGACCGGGTGATGTTCTCCACGGACTATCCCTACTGCTACGCCACGGAGGACACGGGCAGGGAATTTCTGGCCCAGGCGCCGCTCAGCTTCGACGACAAAGCCAAAATTGCGCATCGCAACGCCGAGCGCCTGCTCAAGCTGCCAGCAAGTTGACCCTGGCGGCCTGCTCAGCTGAGTCAGCCCTCCCAGCGCCCCCACGGCGGCCTAGCTAATAAACCGCTTTCTGAATAGACTCACCGCCTTAGGTATGGCCAGCAGGAAGGTCAGCGCGTGAAGGGATTACGAAAACCGATGCCCGGAACTGGTTTACGCACTGCGGTTACTATATACACTTATATGCAATCTTCTCTAAGGCAGCCATTTGACTTGCGCAAGCGCGGGACCTAAGTGGGTGACACGGGGCTTGGCCAGCAGCCGGCTTTGGACGGGGAAATGCGCTACCAGGGCAGCTGCTCGCCGAGGTGAAAGAACCCACCGTTCGGGCCGTCGGGGCCGCTGGTGGCCAGGGCCACGGCCGTTTTCGCGCCTTCCTGCACCGTTATGGTCCCCGCGCCGTTGAGGTCGGTTTTGACATCGCCCGGATGGGCCGAATTGGCGTGGTGCGGCCCGTTCCGCCACTGCCAGGCGTAGTGGATGGTCATCATGTTGACGGCCGCCTTGCTCGTGTCATAGGCCAGCATTTTTTGGGTAGCGTCCTTGAACGGGCCGGCCGGGTCGGTTTGCTCACCCAGGCTGCCCGTAATCGACGAAGCATTGACCAGCCGCGCCGCCTCCGCCTTTTCCAGCAGTGGCCAGAACGCCCGCGTGACCTGGTGCAGGGCAAACACGTTGATTTCAAACGTGTCGCGCAAGTCGGCCAGCGGCAACTGCGCGGGGGGCGTCTCGGTATCGGCCTTCACGAACATGCCCGCGTTGTTGATGAGCACGTCGAGGTGGCCGTGGTCGGCGGCTACCTGCTGGGCGGCGGCCTCCACGGAGGCGGCATCGTTGGGGTCAAGCAGCAGAAAGCGGGCGTCCAGCCCCTCTTTCTGAAGCTGAAGCGCGGCGGCCTGACCTAGCTTCGCATCGCGCGCGCCGAGGAGCACCGTCAGGCCGTGGTCGCGCGCCAGCTGGCGGGCGGTTTCGAAGCCAATACCCTTATCGGCTCCGGTAATGAGGGCGATTTTTGCCATGTTTGCGGTTGGTTTTGGAGAGTAAACCCAGTATTACCTCGTTGATGATGAAACAGTTTCATTTGCGGCGGTGGCCTATCAAGTCTTGGTAACCGCTTTCCTTAGCCAGGCTCACCAACCGGTTGCTTTTCAGGGTCGTGAAAAACGTCCAACCCGCGCGGTGAATACGTTTCAAATTGGTGCTGCCCGAGTACCAGGAGTCGAAAAAATCGTGCGGGCCAGGAGCTTGTCCTCGGCCACGACCTGGTCAAACATGGCCAGGAAATGGTCGTTTTTCGTCTGCCCGTCGTCATCAGGCGCGTACACGCGGTCGTCCAGGGGCAGAAAATCGCCCGCTTCGCCGCTGCTGTGCACTAGGTTAACGAGCCCGATGCCGGTGACCATGCCGTGCGCGTTGCCCGAGTACGGGCGCTTGGCCAGCGCAATGAAGCGGCTGTAGCGTTTGTCCTGCACGCTGTCGTCAACAAGCAAAAAGGCCTCGGGGGAGTCGCGAAGCAAGGCCTTCTTGTAGCAGCGAGGGAGTAAAATTACTGTAAGCAGTTTACGGCTCGGGCCAGAAAGGCACATCTTTTAGAACCTAGTGTATTTCACTAGCCAGCAAGCGGCAATGACTAGACTGGCACAAAAGTTTCAAGATCTTTAAAGATGAAATTTTAAATAAATTCATTTAATTCATCATCCGGTAATCATTCGGCGTAACACCTGCTCTTTGTTTGAATAAACGGGTGAAGTGCTGCGGGTATCTAAAGCCTAACTCGTAGGCAATCTCGCTCGCAGTTTTATTCATGTCAAACAGTCTCTCTTTCGCCACCTCTATCACTTTTGATTGAATGTATTCCAGCGCAGAGCGGCCGGTTTCTTTCTTTATCAGGTCACCAAAATAGTTGGGTGATAGGTGCAGGGCTTCGGCGCAATAAGCTACCGAAGGCAAGCCTTCACGCTGCGGTTTATCGGATGAGAAATAGTCTTTCAATAAGTATTCAAACCGTTCCAGTATTCCTCTGTTTGCGTTGTCGCGGGTAATGAACTGGCGGTCGTAAAAGCGGATGCAATAATCAAGCAACAACGCGATATTGGCGACAATAAGTCTTTTGCTGTGCTTGTCTATATTTTGTTCCAGTTCGTACTCGATTTTCGAAAAGCAATCCAGCACCATACTTTTCTCTCTATCCGACAGGTGAAGCGCTTCATAAACATCATACGAAAAAAAAGAATAATCCTGTATATACTTGCCTAATGGAGTGCCGTTTAGCAGGTCGGGGTGAAAGAGCAAGGCCCAGCCTGTGGGGGCGAATAGTTCAATGCCGGGTTGCACCCCCAACACTTGGCCGGGCGCTATGAATATCAGACTTCCTTCTTGGTAGTCGTAGTGCCTTCTTCCGTAGCGCAACTGGCCACTGTGCAGTTCTTTCAGCCCCACCGCATACAAGCCAAAGTTGAATGACTTGGCGGGCATGGGTTGCGCTTTCGAGAGGTCAATCAGCGCAACCAGCGGATGTTTGGTAGGTACGCCCCGCATGGTGTTGTATTGCGCAATGCTGCTAATTTTTACAATCTCCTCCATACCTTATTCTTTTATCGCTACAAAATTACAGGTTCTGGCAAGCCCTTGCTATACCGGCCTTCCCAATCAGTAATAATGGTAGGAAAATCCGTAATCTGTATACAAATCAGCTTGCCCTTCCTCCCCAATTTTGCAGCAGCAAACACACAAACAATAGATGTTTGCTGCTGCAACATGAAAACACGACAATTAGGAACCTCCGGGTTAGCAGTGTCCGAACTTGGTTTCGGCTGCATGGGATTAAGCCACGGGTATGGTCCAGCAACCAACGAAAACGAGGCCATTGCCCTTATTCGAAAAGCCTACGAATCGGGCGTTACGTTCTTTGACACCGCAGAAGCGTATGGACAGGGCGCCAATGAACAGTTGGTAGGAAAAGGATTGCACGGTGTACGCAATAAAGTAGTCATTGCTACCAAGTTTGGCTTTGCAAACGGCAAGAATACCGATGGGTTGGATAGCCGCCCGGAACGCATCAGGCAGGTGGCGGAAAACTCGCTCCGGTACCTCCAAACCGATTATATCGATTTGTTCTATCAACACCGCGTCGACCCGAACGTGCCGATCGAAGACGTTGCCGGAACCGTAAAAGAGTTGATTGCCGAAGGGAAACTAAACGACTATGGACTGTAAGTCCATAGGTTTGAAAGCGAATGGAATTCGGCGGTTTCGGCTAAAGCCGACTGAAAGAAGCCACTGAAAGTGGGTCGCTTTAGAATAAAATTCTGCTGGCTAAACGCTGGCGTCGGTCATTGAGCAAATAGCAATAACTAACTGACAATCAAAAATTAAACAGCCTTGCCTGAACAAGACCGGCAAAAGTGAGTAGCAACTAAAGTCTTGCCCTAAAGGGCATAGCTTTAACTAGCGTACTTGAAAAGTAAAACACTTCGGCATGAGCGAAGCCGGCGTGCAAAGTATCCGCAGCGCGCATGCTGTACAACCCGTGGCCGCCCTACAAAGCGAGTACTCTATGTTCTGGCGCGAACCTGAAAAAGAAATCATGCCCTTGCTGGAAGAATTGGGCATTGGCTTCGTGCCATTTAGCCCGTTGGGTAAAGGATTTTTAACGGGTAAGATGAATGCGGACACTGAATTTGACAAGACTGATGCCAGAAATATCCTTCCTCGTTTTGCCAAAGAAAACCGCGAAGCGAATCAAACCATTGTTGACCTTATAACAAGGATTGCGGGAGAACATAACGCAACGCCAGCGCAGATTGCCTTGGCGTGGCTATTGGCGCAAAAGCCCTGGATTTCACCGATTCCGGGAACCACAAAAATGGCTCGCTTAGCAGAAAATATAGGCGGTGCAAACATCACCTTAGACGGCGATGATTTAGGCAATATCAACAAGGCTTTGGACCGCATCAGCCTTCAGGGAGAACGTTATCCCGCCAGCATGGCAGGCCTGCAAGGCAAATAACCCACTGGGTAGTGGTTCACGCCAGCCGGCGTGAACCACTACCTAAAAACGTATAAAAAAGCGTACAGATAGGGGTGAAATGATGAACATAACATTAAATAATGGCATAAAAATGCCGCTGCTTGGTTTTGGCACTTACTTGCTGCGAGACGGTTTAGCGTGTGAGCAAGCTGTGCTACATGCGTTAACTAGTGGCTACAGGCTGCTCGACACCGCTGCGGCATACGCTAATGAGGAATCAGTGGGCAGAGCAATCAAAAAAAGTAGTATCAAACGAGAAGAAATCTTTGTGACCACCAAATTTTTGCCAGCGGACATCGGGTATGAAAAAGCAAAGCACGCCTGTGAAGCATCGTTAAAAAAATTGGGTCTTGACTATGTTGATTTATACTTGATTCATATCCCGCAGGGAGACGTAAATTCCTCCTGGACAGCAATGGAAGAATTGTATAAAGAAGGTAAAGTACGGGCGATAGGTGTAAGTAATTTCACGATGCATCAGCTACATGATTTACTTAAGCAGCATGGGGTGGTGCCAGCAGTCAATCAAGTGGAGACACATCCATTTTCCCAAAAAACAGAAATGCAGGAGGCGTTGAAATCTCAAGGCGTCCAGTTGGAGTCATGGGCCCCCTTTGCTCAGGGTAAAAACAATCTTTTTACTAATGACCTTTTAAAAGCTCTTTCAAGCAAATACAATAAGAGCATTGCCCAAGTGGTTCTACGGTGGTTAATTCAAAGAGAAGTTGTGGTTATTCCAAAATCAGCAAATAGGAAAAGGATAGATGAAAATTTCAACGTGTTTGACTTTGAGTTGTCTTCCGATGATATGACAACTATTAAATCGCTGGATAAAGGTAGTGGGCTAATTTATCATGTTTAAAAAATGCTGGAAATTAGCAAGCAAGTAATAAAACTTCGCAAACGTGGCCCTGGTCGAAAGTTTGGCCCAAAAGCTAAACGAGCGGGCTAGGGGTCTGCTCCCAGTTGAAGGCCAGCAGGGCCTCGATATCGAAGCGCAGCGAGTCTTTGAGGGCGTCGTCGGAGAAGTCGAACTCGCCGTGCAGGTTGAGGTGTTGCCAGCTGACGGGCAAGCTGGCGGCGATGGCGTCGGCCACCGCCTGGCGTTCGTTCACCGGGGCCTGGAATAGGTACTGATTGAGGTAGAGGCAGTTCCAGCACACAATCGTGTTCTGGACGAGTCGTTTGCAGGCATCGGCCAGTTGCTGCTCTTCTTTGCCGGCGTAGGGAATCTGGCCGTTTTGGCCGTAGAACACGGCCCGGGCGAAGGTATGGGTGCTTTCGAGCTTATCCAGCTGGTCGTCGATGCGCTTGCGTAGGTTCTGGTCGTCCATGTAGCGCAGCAGAAACTCGGTGCGCACCACCCGGCCCAGCTCGCGCAGGGCCAGGTAGACGGGATGCTGCTGGGAGTAGGAATTGAGCCGACGCAGCAGTGTGGAAGCCGTCACTTGCTTTTGCTTGAGGCTCACCACCAGCCGCAACAACATGTCCCACTGGGCCTCGATAAGCGCGTGGTCGATGTACTTGACCGGGGCCAGTCCGTAGGCTGTCAGGTCGGGTATGTCCATCTCGGGGAAGGCATAAAGCTGCTGGTCCTGAAAGGATTGGATGCGCGGTGCGAATTCAATCCCCAGGAAGGCAGTGAGGGCGAAATTGACTTCCGTAAAGCCGTGGGTATCGGTGCTGTGGATAGTGGACTCCACCACGTCGTTGTGCAGCAGCCCATCGACCAGGTACGGGGCCTCGCGCTCGGACGAGCTAAAAGTGGTCGAGTAAAAGAGGCGGTGGCGGTCGTCGAGAAAGCCGTAGGAAACGATGCCCTTCTCCTGGCCGAAGTACTTATAGGAATGGGTGGCGTGAATCGAATCGACGGCCACGTAGTACTTCTGCCCGTCGGAGGAGGTGTGCACCACCTCGGGGTGACGCTTAAAGAGGCGACTCACGGGCAGCTTGCCCGTGAGTGCGATAACCGCGTCGTTGGCCCGGCGCAGGTTGTCGAGCGAGAAGTACCAGTTGACGGTGTTTTCCAGCGTAGCCAGCGCCACGTGCTTGGTGGCGTGGGCCATGCTCGTCAGCCCCAGGTTGCAGCCGTAGGCCATGAGGCCGGCGAAGAAGACCCGCTCCGCGGGCCGGGGCGGCCGATTACGCGGACTCCAGTGCGGGAGGCAGTCCGTGAAGTGGCACTCCTGGTTGACGGTATGCAGCACCTCGTGCAACGAAATTAGGCCCGGACCCGGAAATAGCGGCCGGGCGGCGGCGGCGTCCTCCACGGGCCGGGCGGGCGTTATAAAACGGGGCCGGCCGTTGGCG
Source organism: Hymenobacter psoromatis (assembly GCA_001596155.1). Lineage (NCBI taxonomy): Bacteria > Pseudomonadati > Bacteroidota > Cytophagia > Cytophagales > Hymenobacteraceae > Hymenobacter > Hymenobacter psoromatis. The sequence continues at coordinate 71,221 of CP014769.1, forward strand.
CGCGGGCGCACGCCGGGGTTGGTGCCGGCGTCCAGCCGCTCACAGGTGCGGGCGAAGGCGGTGGCCAGCTTGGCTTGCAGCTCGGCTAGCCAGGGCCCCGGCTCCCGCAGGTGGGTCAGGTCTGTTTGCGCCAGTAAATCCTCCCGCTGCCGCTCCCAACTCGCCGTATCGAGCAGGTAGGTGTCGAAGGGCCGGTAGCGCAGCGAGTGGGCCAGGTTCAGCTTGCCCGCTTTCAGGTGGTCAGCCACGTGGCCCGCTAGCAGGGCCTTGTAAAGGGAGATGGGGCTCTCGGCCTGCGCCAGCGCGGTCCGCTCGGCCGCTTTCAGGAAACCGGTCAGGGGATGGCTGCCGACTTGTCCATCCCGCGCCCGGTACTGGGTAAGGACCTGCGCCAGTGGGCTATCAGCCGTGCCTTCATAGGCCACACTGCGCAAAATCTCGCCCAGCCGGCGTTGCAGGGTGCGCGAACGTTCTTTGTCTTGTCCTAAAATGAGTTGACCATCAATCCTCCGCAGATGGAACACTTAATTTCTATTTCGCAAGCTGTCTCGTTCTGAAAAAAGTTGACCAGTTAATGACCGTCCAGGTCTGCGTTGACCGTTTCGGTGGTAGTCCTAAAATTACTGTTTCTTGGTTCGTTTTTCGAAATGCTCTGCCCGTGACAAGTTTGGATTGGCTAAAACCTGGCTAACCAGTTCTCCCTACCGTTGTTTTCCATTCCTACTATTGTGCGACCCCTATTAAGGAAATTTGAGCCACCTTACTCTATGCTGTAGTGGCTTCGCACCGAGGAGTCGTTTAGCAATACGGTCGTTTTTCCGAACTTACTGCTACTCAATGTCCAGCAAAAGTAACAGATGCAAAGTACTGACCAACAATGCTAGATTCATCCAATGAAGGCCCCAATATTGGTGTCCCGTTTAGTGTAGATAACAAGAAATCCCAGCCAATTGGCTGGGATTTCTTGTTATCTAGAAGTATTAATTTACATAAAATCTATAATATCCCAAGTCTTCGAGCTTCATCTTTAATAAGTAGCCGTACCAAAGCAGAAAAACCCAGCCCACGTTCTTTAGCCACCTTTTCAGCAAGCTCCTTTTCTTCAACGGTGACTTCCAGACCTACTTGCTTCTTGCCAGTGCGCTCGGCCTTGTCCTTTTTCATAGAGCAAAGATAAAATTCTCACTCAACTGATACCAATATAATTCAAGTGTTCTGAGGCAAAAAAGCTTGTTGTATCAATAAAGTATTGGTACTTTTGTGATACTCAAAACGAGTAGCCTATCCTGTAGGAAGCAAAAGAGGCCAGTCGCTGGAAACGACTGACCTCCGATATAGCACCTGTTTGCGCAGGCACTACAAGTTGGGTTCTTGCAAACCTTATCCCAAAATTACATGGAAACCCCTGTAACCAGGCAACCTATGCTCGGCGAGCTACGCCAGCGCGTCCTATCTGCCCTCCTCGGCAACCCCCTCTTCAGTGAAGCGGAGCAATTGCGGGCCAACCACTTCGCCCACGAGTGTGAGGATGTAACCCGCCTCACCCGCTGGCACGCCAACGTCCTAGCCGAAGTCGCCCGCCGCGCCGCCGACGTGGCCCACCAGCGCAGCCAAGACGCCCTGCGCGCCACCCTACGCCACCTGCGCCCGGCCAGCTTCCGGGGCTACCGCCCGCGCCAACCCCAACCCGCCCCCGCCTGGGTCCCCGGCGCGCCCCTGCCCGACCGCGCTGACCGCTACGCCGGCACCTTCGACCGCCGCGCGGCCGCCCGCTTCCAGCCGGCCGGCTCCCTGACGCTCACCCACCTGCTTGCTACTCCGGCCCGATGAGCTACCGCCGCGACCTCCGGCACCTACGCCGCGCCCGCCACCTGGCCAAGCGCCAGCAGCACCAACTGGCCACCCTGGAATTGGCCGGCCTCACTGCCGTCACCCTGCACGCCCACGACCAGCAGTTAACTATTGCCATCGAGCGCCTTACCGGCGCGCCCCTCGTGGACGTGCTCCGCGAAGCCCTGCGCGAGCGCCGGCAAGCCTGCGCGGCCGAGGCCCGGCAGGTTCGCCAGGACTGGTTGGAAAGTGAGTGGCTGGAGGACAAACTGGAACCTCCCGTGCCGTCCCCGTTGCCCTAGCTACCCCCTGATGCACCTACTGCTCCCTCCCCCGCTGGCTGGCCAGGAGGCCACTCCGCTATATTCTTTCCGCTTCGATTACGCTATCCGCTATGCTTTCCCCCCCTGCCTCCCCGCTGCCCTATGCGCAGGCCACCCCTACCCAACGGACGCACGCCCTACGCGCGCTACGCCAGCGGCTGCGCCCCCATTTTCCCACCTTGTCCGAGCGCGCCTTCGCCCGCGCCCTGGACGAGTTCCGCCCCGACCTGCTCCGGCGAGGGCCGCAGCTCGCCTTCCGCCCCCAGGACCTGACCCAGCTCGTGCAGCACCTGGCCACCAGCCCGGAACTGCCCCTGATGGACCCGCCTATCTATGGCTTACCGGCCCTGGACCTCGCGCAGTACGTACTGCACACCAGCGAACTGGCCGTGCGGGCGCTAACCGAGCTGGTGGCCCAGGGCACGGGCGGCGGTCCCCACCTGCGCGCCCTGTTCCAGCGCCTGGCCTACCCCCACCCCCTGGCCGGGCGCATCGTGCAAGCCTGGCGCTGGGACCTGGCCAGTAGTCCCGCGCTGCCCGCGGGCGTGCCCGGTGGGGGGCCCGCCCCCGGCAGCGCCGAAGTGCAGCGCCTGCTGCGCCGGCTCACTCCCACGGGCGGGCTGGGGGGCGAGTAATCTTTCGCGCTGCCTCTTGTAGCCCCTGGACTACTTCCTATCTTGTAACCCTTTACGCTTGATTTCTCGATGGCAAACCTGGTGCTACCTGCGGATTACCCGCCCTTCCTGACTACGCTCAAAGAGCAGATTCGGGCCGCCCAGGTCCGGGCGGCGCTGGCAGTGAATACCGAATTGATTTTGCTGTATTGGCACCTCGGGCGCAGCATCCGGCAACAAGAACAGCAGCAGGGCTGGGGGGCGAAAGTAGTCACGCAATTAGCGGCCGACCTCCGGCTGGAATTTCCAGACTTGACCGGATTTTCGCCGCGTAACCTGCGCTACATGAAGGTCTTCGCGGAACAGTGGCCCGATGAGGCAATTTTGCAGCAGCTTGCTGCAAAATTGCCCTGGTTTCACAATTGCCTGCTCCTCGACAAAGTAAAAGACCCCAGCGAACGGGAATGGTATGTGCGGCAAACCATTACCAACGGCTGGAGCCGCAATGTGCTGGCCGCTCAGGTGGAGAGCGGCCTCTACCACCGGCAGGGCCGGGCCGTGAGCAACTTCGCCCGTACGCTGCCCGCCCCGCAGTCGGAGCTGGCGCAGCAGATTCTGAAAGACCCCTACACCTTCGATTTCCTATCCCTGGGGCTCCCGGCCCAGGAGCGGGACCTGGAACGGGGGCTGCTGGCGCACGTGCGGTCCTTCCTGCTGGAGCTGGGCAAGGGCTTCGCGCTGGTCGGCAGTCAGTATCACCTGGAAATAGGCGGGCAGGACTACTACTTGGATTTGGTCTTCTACCACCTGCGCCTGCGCTGCTTCGTCATCATTGACCTGAAGATGGGGGAGTTTAAGCCCGAAGACAGCGGCAAGCTAAACTTTTACCTCGCCGCGGCCGACGACCTCCTGCGCCACTCAACCGACCAGCCTACCATCGGCCTGATTCTGTGCAAAAGCCAAAACCGCGTGGTTTCGGAGTATGCCCTGCGGGGGCTGAGCCAGCCCATCGGCGTGGCCGAGTGGCAACTGACCCGCGCCCTGCCCGCCGAGCTGCGCCGCAGCCTGCCCACCCCCGAAGAACTCAACGCTGCCCTCGGGACCGACGAACTTCGCTGACCTGCGCCGGGGTTCGGCGCGGCGGGCCTGGGCGCAGGATAGGCTGAACGAGCGCTTCGGGCGGGGCATGGGGCCGCTGGCAGCGGCGCGGGGGCCAGCCGGCGTACGCCCCACCCTGGCAGGGGCAAGCGGCGGGGCGCACGCCGGCCTACCCGACCCGGCTGGACGACTTGCTGCAAGTGCCTGGAGCACTCCCCGGCCCGCGGGCGGATAATCCTGAGCTACTCGATTTCGGCCACGAGCTGGTTGATGGCCGTCAGCCGGCTCACGGCCCGGTGCAGGCTGGCGGCCGTGCCGTCCAGCTCCACCGAAACCAGCAGCGGGTGCCGGGCGGGGCGGACCGAAACCGCGGGGCCAGGTAGTGCCGGCGGGGCTCCGGCCGCTGCCCGGCCTTCTGCGGGCAGACTCAGGTCCTGGTCGCGCAGCTGCTCGATGCCCACGGCAAAGACCCGCGCTAGCTTGCTGAGGGCCTCCAGCTTGGGGGTGGATTTGCCGTTCTCGTAGCGGCTGATGGTGTTGTAGTCCGTGCCCAGCTCGTCAGCCACGTCGCTCTGCGAGAGGTTGGCCCGGCGGCGCAGTGCCCGCAGGTTGGAAGCGAGGAAGGTGGCCATGCGCGTAAAAGCGCAAAATTAATCGGCTGATATTCTGTATTTTAAAGCGTATTTGCTGATTAATTGCAGTTAAAATGCCGTTATTATCTGCATTTTTGCCGCATATTGTGCCGAGTATTGCTGCCCACTTGGTCGCCCGCGCTGGTTTTCTTTCGGTATGTCCGCTGCCCCCGTCCCCTCCCATCTCCCCTTCGCCCTGACCCCGGAAGCGCAGCGCGCGGAAGCCCTGCTCGCGGCCCACCAGGCGCTGGCGGCTGCCTTTCCCCCCTACCCCTACGCCCGGTGGCGGCAGGCCCTGGAGGCCTTGCAGCTGCCCGTGCAGCCCGGCCCGGCGGGCGAGCCGGCCCGCCTCACCCCCCAGGGGCTGGTCCAGCTGCTGCACTACCTGGCCGCGCCCGCCGAAGCGGCGGCCGCCTCCCCGGCTCCGCCGGCCGGGCCACTGCCGCCGGTGAGCCTCTCCCTCGGCGGTCCTATCCGCAAGCAGACCTATTCCTTACCCCAGAACCTGATTGAACGCCTGGCCCGCGTCAGCCACTGGAAGCATTACCCCATCAACCAGGTGGTGGTGCTGGCCCTCACCCAGCTGGTGGACCGCCACCCCGAGGAGGCGGCCCGGCCCCTTCCCCCCACCCCCACCCTCTCCTAGCTGACTACCCCATGACTGTTCTTCGCTCTTTGCCGCGCCGGGCGGCGGGCCGGCTGCTCGGCAGCGGGCTGCTGCTGGTCGCCGGCTGCTCCGCGCCCCCGGCCGACCAGCCGGCGGCGACTACTTCAGCGGCCGGTACCCCCTTACCGGCGGCGGCCAAGCCCCGCACCACCGGCACGGCCGTGGACTCGCTTAACGGCGTGCCCGGCCACCGCTTCGGCGAGCCGCTAAGCGCCTTTCCGGGCCTGGTAAAGAACGAGGGGGGCTCGTCGGGGGTAGACATCTACCGCTTCCCCGCGGGCAGTCCCCACCAGATTCCGTGGTTTGCCAAGCACGCGCAGCAGGTACCCGGCGTGTTTTACCTGTTCCGGGATGGCAAATTCGTGACGCTGCGCACCGTGGCCTACTCCCCGGCCGGCCAAGCCGCGCTGGAGCAGGAAGCCCGCTTCCTGTTTGGCCCCGGCCGGGACTATGGGGACCGCACCGAGTGGGTGGGCGATAAAGCCTGGGCCGTCGTCCGAAACAGCTTTCTGAATGGCCAGCCCATCAAGGAGTTCAACATCGACAGCCGCACGGCGGCGGCCGACCAGGCCCGGAGCGAGCAGCAGCGGCTCAAGGCCGAGAACGCCCAGTAGCCCGGATTTTCCGCCCTTTTTACCCGCCATCCGTTCCCGCATGAAGCTCTTTTCCGCCTGGTGCGCCGCCTATCGCCGGTGCGCCGCCTACCGCCGGCTCCCTGCCCTCACCTTGTCCGCCCTGCTGCTGGCCGGTTCCGCTCAGGCTCAGATTGTGGGCAAGTCCGTCCCCGAGTTTACGACCGCCGCCGGCACCGTGGTGCACGCGGGCGACACCTTGCACCTGGGCCGGGGCACCCTGCCCGACGGCAGCTTCCAGTACGTGTACGTGCCCGATAACGTCTTCATAGGCAGCAAGCAGCAGAACTTTACCTCCCAGCTGACGAATCTCTCGGTGCGGGTCAAGGATATCCGGGTGCAGCGCTCGCGCAACTTCGGCGACAAGACCGTGGCCGTCATCAAGGCCAACACTATTAACGGGTGCGTAGATTTGAACCCGGCCGAGGCCAGCGGCGAAATCGTGACCGCCAACACCCGCCGCGCGGCCGTCTCGGCCGCCGGGGCTGGGGCCAGCGCCGGCCCGGCCCTGAGCCCGGCCGACGAGCTGCTCAAGCTTAAAAAACTCTACGACCAGAAAATCCTGACCAAGGCCGAGTACGAGGCGCAAAAGGCCAGGCTGCTAAAGTAGCGGCCGCGGCCCGCTGCTCGCCCGTTTCGACTCCCCGTATGACCCCCGCCCGTTTCGCCGCTAGCTGGCTCCTGGTGGGGTTCCTAGGCTTAGCCGGCATAGGCCGGGCCCAGGCCCAGGTACCCGCACCCGAAGTACCAACCATGCCGGCTGTGGCGCTCGACAGCGTGGCCGTCGCTCCCCAGGCCGTGGACACCCAGGGCTGGCTGCTGCTCGATGCGGACATTCAAACGGAGCTAGAGGGGGCCGTCCATAACCTCTACGACTTCCAGTTCGAGCGGGCCGACAAGCAGTTTCGGTCCCTGCGCCGCCGCTACCCCCAGCACCCGCTGGCCTACTTCCTGCTGGCGCTCAGCACTTGGTGGAAGATGGTGCCCCTGCCGGTGGAGGACACGCGCTACGACCGGATATATTTCGCCTACCTCGACTCGGCCCAGACGAAAGCCCAGGCCCTGCTGGCCGCCGACCCGCGCAACTACGAGGCGTGCTTTTTCCTGTCCGCCACCTACGGCTTCGAGGCCCGCGCCCACGCCGACCGCCACCACTGGCGCCAGGCCACCGTGGCCAGCCGCCGGGCCCTGGACTACCTGCAAAAGAGCCGCGGGGCCAACGGCCTCAGTAGCGAGTTTGAGCTGGGCTTCGGCCTGTTCGACTACTACGCCGTCTGGATTGGCCAGGAGTACCCCTGGCTGCGCCCCATTCTCTTCTTCTTCCCCAAGGGCGACAGCCGCCGCGGTATCGCCGAGTTGTGGCACGTGAGCAAGACGGCCTTCTACGCCAAAACGGAGGCCGACTTTTTTCTGGTGCAGATTCTCGGCTCCCCGCGCGAGCAGCAGCCCGCGCTGGCCCTGGGCGTGGCCCAGCGCCTGGCCCACGACTTTCCCGGCAACTCCCGCTTCCAGGTGGACTACGCCCGGCTTTGCTTCGCGCAGGGCCAGTGGGCCGAGTTGGAAGCGACCTGCCAGGCCGTGCTGACCCAGCACGCCCAGGGCCGGGTGGGCTACGAGGCCCTGGCCGGCCGCCCCTGCGCCTACTTCCTGGGCTACCTGGCCCAGCACCGCGACCAGGACCCCGACCGGGCTCAGGACTACTACCAGCGCTGCGTCGTCTTTTCCGAAACCCTGGGCCGGACCACCGGCTACTACCTCTTCGCCCAGGCGGCGCTGGGCCGGCTGGCCGTCCAGCGCCGGGACGGGGCCGCCGCCCACCGCGCCTACGCCGCCGTGCTGGCCCACGCCGACCGCCGCGAGCCGGCGTACGCCGAGGCTCAGGCCTACCTGCGCGCTCACCGGACGCAGCCCTAAGGCCAGCGCCCTCCCCTATTAGCTTCGGAATCGCCCGCTTTTCATTCGCAGGAAACTACGTGGCTTTCGTTGGGCAGCCGGCGGAGGTACTTGGCCAGCGAACGCGAGAATTCCGCGTTAGACCTTCCCGGCGAACATTCGTGGTCGAGGGCTAGCTGCCAGCCTCGCCAGGCAACCAGGATGTTCGCGACCGGTTGCGGCTACCCCAAAAAGTACCCCCCTGCTGTCGGCTTCCCTGGCAACCTGACGCGGCGGCGTGACGCTACCTTTCCTGTTCGTAGTCGCGGGCTTTTTCTTCCTCGCTACGCACATCCTGCGTGCGCGTCTTCGGCGTTGTCGCGCGCGACAGCTTGTTTAGGGAGCGCTCGAATGCCTGGCGTGTCGCGGAAGTTACCGGTTGCGGCCGCCGCGCCGGAATCGCCGGCTCGTTGTAAACAGGCCGTTCCCGAATCACCTCCAGTAACACATCGGCGCGTTGCCCGCGCCCGGTTCGCAGGAACTCGTAGGGGTCGTGGGGGTAGGCTCCTTGCTCCGCCTTGCGCTCCATTTTTCCCAGCGTCGCGTAGAAAACGTTGTCGTATCCGCGCGCCTTGGCCGACTGCTTGACCTGCGCCGGGTCGAGTTGCTGCCGCTCGGTCAGCTTGGTATTGACGCGCGCCACCTGCACCTCAAGTCGTAAGTCTTTCGTCTGAATTTGCTCGGGGGTAAGTGGTTTCTTCTCCCGATTCGACGCCGCCCGCGTCTGAATATCCGCTGCCTTTTCGGCAATTCATTGCGTCCGGGTGAGAGCTACTGCGCCGATTTCCCGCGGTCCGACGTGACCCAGCTGCTCATCTAATTGCGCGCCGGCCTGGGCCGGGAACTGCACCCGGTTGAAGCGGTCGGCTGTCGTTAACGGGTTCAATGTAATCTTCTGGGCGGCGTCCCGCGCCGAGACCAGCACGTGCACGTGGGTTTGTAAGCCGGGCTTCACCTCACCTTGCATCCCCTCGTCCGTGCCGCGGTTCTTGCGGTCCTGGGGTATCGTAGCAGCCCCTACCAGGTCCACCGCTCCCAACTCCTTTCCCCCTTTGAGCTGAAAGTTTTTCGCATATAATTCCAGCACGCTGCGGGTGTAACGCGCTAATGCCTCTGGGCTATTACCCAGCTCGCCTACCTCCTCGCCGCTGGGACTCAGCACCAGGGAGTAGAACTTGGCCGCGTCCTTGCCCAGTCCTTTTTGGTTGGTGTCGAGCATCGATACTACCTCGTCCCCCGTCCGATTACCCCGCTCGGTGGAACTGAAAAACGTGGCGGCCTGCCCATTGTCCTTTGCTTCTTTCTCCAGGTAGTTGGTCGCGCGCCGGGCACTTCCCGTGTTGGCGTAGACCTGCTGCCCGTTGGTCTTGGGATTAATAATCTTGACGTACCTGCCCGACCCGGAACACCGAGTTGGCTAGAACTTCCGAGGTAAGGGTGGAGGTAACGCCGACTACATCCTTGGACTTGGTTGTAGTAACCCGTCGTAATTGCTCACTGCTTTTCACTCGTCAGGACTTAGGTTGGGCCGATGAATTCTCAGCGGCGGGCTTGACTTTTTTCGGGGGCTCGGGCGCGGCTGTCAGTTGCGGCCGAACGGAAATCTTGGGGGTCGCTAGCGTCGCGGTCTCCAGTAATTTCCGAATTTCGGACACCAGTCGCCGTTCCCGTTGCGCGTCGTAGTCTCTCGTGGACTCTTGCAGTTCTTCCTTCACGAAAGCACTGGTTTTCGTTTTGAGCATGAGAATTTCAGTGAGCACGCGGGTTATGTGGCTGTCGATACCGGTGCGTACTAATCGTTCCATCATCGGGGCCAGCATCTGCGATTCAACCGCTACCTGATGGTCCAGAATGTTCGTCTCGATGCGTTCCAGATACCCGACTATTCCCGTCTGCTGCGCTTGCAGAAACTTGAACAGCTCCCGCTCGAAGACGCGCTGGATGGCCACAATTCGGTTACCAATTTCTGCCCCCTGCTTCCGAATCTCGTAGCTGGCCTCGCCCACTTTTGCCCCAATAGCCACCAGCCCTTTGGTCTGCGCAGCAGTCGGGTCCAGCCCACTTAGGGCGAAGTATTCGATGGCCGCGCTGGCGTACTCGCCGTTGGAAATGGGCAGATTTTTGGTGGCCTTGTTGAGTTGAGAATGCGCCGCGTTGGTGATGAAGACGTTTTTGCGCAAGTCTTTTTTGGCAGACCTACCTGGGTTGCCGCTTTCAGCTGGAATATCCCTCATAACTAAAAAAGTAAGGATAAGGAATCATTTTTAAACTGTAAATCAGTTAGTTAATGGTTATTTTACCCATTACTAGCTAACTGACTGGCTTTTTAAGCGAAAAAAACTAAAAAATAAGCTGGCTTGGAATCACTTCTAGTACTGACTATTAATTAGTTAAACGGTAGTTTACCCAAGCTAACTATGTTAGCGACTGATAATCAATGCGGTAGCTTTGATTTGAAGGGCTCCTCTTGCTAGCTATTATTGTGGGTTGTCAAAGTTGGTACCCACCCTCCTTTCCAAGCTACAAACTAGGACTAAACTATGCTACCGATTAAGCCATTATTTTTCGCCACTAGCTTGAAGCCTACCCTACTATTCCGTGTCCAACCAATTCTCCAGCTACCATCTCCCGCGCCCATCCTCCCTACGCTACTGATACGCAATCTCCCAGCTACTTCCCGTTCAACTGATTCTACTTTTCTAAACTTTCTACTTGACTACTCTTCGCGCATCTGCTAACTTTTCGCTCGATTAGATTTTAGAAATTAACTAAGAACCTCTCCAACCTCGCGTCTCCTATCGTCACCTTTTCCCCGCGAGCTGCTCTTTTCAATCACCCTCATTCTACTCCTACCCCAGCACATCAAGCACTCGGACAACCCCAAAATTCATTGGCTCACCCCACTGCGCATCCCTGCTCATCTGCTCATTATCCCTGCCCATCAACTGGCCCATTCTCCCCAGTTCTTTCCCTGTTTCCGACTCCACCCTTGCTTCCAAATAGACGCCAATCTCTCCCACGCTATCACCTCTCTTTGCCATCCCTTCGTCAGTTTTCCCGATGACTACCCTCCTAAACTACTCGTCATTCTTCTCAGCTCTCCCACCACTGAACTGCTCCCAACTTTCCAGCTACTGGTTTTTTCTGCGCGTCTTCTTTCAGTTTTTACTTCCCTCTGATTCCTACTATTCCCTCCTGCCCTCTCAGCCGGTATACTTTTCAACTCCCACTCTTTTCGGTTAAAACGCTCCTCGACTCCTGCGCAACCAACCGCCTCTTGTCGCTTACAAATTAGCAGCTTTCCTTCTCGCTCTCCCCTGCACGCATTACCTCATCCCCCATCGAGTTCTGATTCGAGTCACCAAGCCTTCGTCTGCCTTCTCTTGGTTTTACGCTACCAAACCACTACCCCCCTCTTACTCCTGACTTCTTACCTAGTGCAATCAAATCTCACCAGCAACTTCTCCGCAGTGCTCCCTCGATGCGCTCTTTTTTTTCACCGGCTGCCACCTCAAATCCAGTCGGTGCTACCTTTTCATTTCCTTATCCCGCACTAATTTTTTCTACTGCTATCCGATAACCTGCTCCTTGCTCTCCTCCTCAACCGCCTCCCACCTTGACCTCGCCTCCCTGTTTTATTGTTCGCCTCATCGCCAACTTTCTACCCCAGCCGCTCCAGTTTTTTGTGAACAATCCCTTTTGCTTTTTTCCACTCCCTTACTATAGAAAGAATTTTCCACCTCCCCTTCGATTGACTTTTTCTCTCCACTTTCTGCTCGACGCCTCCCTCCCGTTACTACCCATCTCCCACCTTTCTCGCCCCGGTCCTGAGTTACTTTTACTAGCGCGACCTCTAAGCTCCATCCAACCTCCCACCTCCACCTGCCGCTCCTGACTTTAAGAATTTTTACGCACTCGTCAACGCGCTATCTCCCCAAAATCTACGCAATTCTTTTTCGGCTATCTCCCCAAAATCTACCTACTTGCTTTTTGCCTATCCTGCCAATTTCTCCTCTAGCCGCCTTCTTCTTTTTCCCGCACCTGACCCCATTCTATTCTCACCACTCCTACTGCTTCTGCTCCTTTTCTACTGCGCGCTTTGCTCCCCTTACCCAGTAGCTTTTAGCGTTTTTTTAACCACCTTCCGTCACCTTTTTCTGCTTCGCCTGCCTGCTTTCTCCCCCACTTTTCGGCCGCCCCGCTATTCCAGCTCCGCCTTTTTTTACGCCCGTACGCCCGACCTGTTCTCGCCACATCTACCTCCCTTGCTCCTAGTTTACTTGCCACCTGTTCCCAACCTTTTTCATTTGGCCTTCCCCTTCCAGCCACCCAACTCCTTCTTTTTCTACCGGCAGCCGCTCCCTTTTCCTTCCAACTCTTGCTGTTTTTTTAGCCAACTACCCGCTTCTTATCCTGTCCACTTCGCTGCGACCGCCGCTGCTAGTCACCTCCGCACTTGCCTCCTTTTCCTCCCAACGGTTTCCTGTTTTCTCCCCATCGTCTCAAACGCTACCGCTACTTTAGCTGCCCCAGCTACACCGCCTTCGCCTAAACCCTCTTCCTTTCGCACCTGCTTTCGGCCGCCTCGTTTGCTTCCCGCAACTCCTTATTTTTAGCAAACCAACCTCCCTTCGGCGACTCACCTTCGTTCAGCTCTGCTCCCCGGTCACCCGTTTACCTGGGGCGAACCTACGGTCCCACCGGCGGTCGCTTGCCAGTTTCTGCCCGCGCTTACCGCAACGCTGCACGCGCCTTCCCCTGCTCCCGGCCTGAGCCGGCGGTTTATTTTTTTCCTGTTAGCCGCTCCTGCTCCCGCGCTCCTTTTCCCTTACTCCGCTTGCTTTCGCGCGAACTTTTCCCGCGCCGCGCCCCCCTGCTTCGGCGCTTGCTTCCATTTCCACGGCCTCTTTTATGCCCTACCAGTTTGTACTTTTTCCCCGAGGCTCCCTACACTAATTGCCTCTTGCGCCGGCCACTTTTGTTCATTTTCTTCCCCTGCCTTCCCCAGCCGGCTCCTGCTTTTGCTACTTCCCCGTTCCGGTTGCCGACCCTCCAAACCTCGCCCCCACTTCCCGCAGTCCTGCCTTTCTGCCGCCCGCTTTCCCCCCTTCTCGGCGGCTTGCTGCGGCTACTTTTTCCGCCCCGACTCTCCCTTCCTGCTTTAATTTTCTAGTAGCGCGACTCGTCAAGTCCGTCAACTGCTGTTTTCCGCGGTAATTCCCGCCAGTTGCAGGATTTCCCGCGCGCTGTCCGCACCCCATCGCGCGCCTTTTTCTCCCCTGCCCTTCCTGAGCCAACCTGCTTTTCACCCCCTGCCCGCCGGCGCAGGTTCGTTGCTTTTCCGCCACGTCACGCCGTTTCCGGCTCACCCTCCCGCCCCTTCGACGGTGCCAGCCTACATCAACCCGACCCCTGCCGGCTGACCATTCCCTTCCGGGAGCCTGCCTCTTTGCTGGGTTACGCGGCCTTCCTCAACTGCCTACGCTGGCTTGCGCCCCCCTGCTCTTTTCTGCTCCTTGCTTCCTGCTTTCTTCGCCCCGCTTAACGCTGCTGGCTGACCACCCGCCTACCAGCTGGCAGTCGGGTGGTCAGCCCGGCCAGCCCCTGCCGCTCCTTTTTAGCTTCCCCTATGCCCTCCTCCCCCGAAGCGCCCAGCCGTGCGGCCGCGCGTAAGCAAGCGTTGCAGGACCAGGTGCTGGCCCTGCTCCAGGACCGGCGGTTGGCTGGTATCGCCCTGACGATGGGCCTGGGCAAAACCCTCGTCGGCCTGCGCGACATGGCCCGCCTGCTCGCTGAGGGCAAGCTACCCGACCAGTCCTCCGGCAAGCCCTTTCTGGTGGCGGCCCCCACGCAGGCCATTCTCGATGCCTGGCCCCAGGAGGCGAACAAGTTTGGCCTGGCCCACCTGCTCGACCAGATTACCTTTACCACCTACCGCTCGCTGGCCAAAACGCTCGCCGCCGGTTCCTTCCACAAACTCTACCTCGACGAGTGCCACGCCCTGAAAGACTCGCACGAGCCGGGCCTGAAAGCGCACGCAGCCCGCAAGGGTCATATTCTCGGCTTGACGGGCACGCCGCCCGCGCAGGCCCACAGCGAGAAGGGCCGGCTGGTGGCCACCTACTGCCCCCTCGTGGTGGACTACACCACCGACGAGGCCGTGCTGGCGGGCCTGCTCAACGACTACCGCCTGGTCGTGCATCGCCTGCCCCTGCGCCCGGTGCGCGATTACGTGCTGACCACCAAATCCGGCCAGTCCTACACCACCAGCGAGCGGGAAAACTACCAGTACTGGAGCCGCCGGCTGGCCAACGCCGCCCAGGACGCGCTGCCGGTCGAGACGCTGCGCATCCTGCGCATGCAGGCCCTGATGAACTACCCCGGCAAAGGCCACTACATGCGCTACCTGGCCGACCAGCAGACGGACAAGGTGCTGCTCTTCACCTGCAACCAGCAGCAGGCCGAAGCGCAGGCGGCCCACACCTACCATTCTAAAAACAAGCACAGCCAGGCCAATCTGGAGAAGTTTAACACCGGGGAAATCCAGCGCCTGGCCTGCGTGGCCCAGCTCTCGGAGGGCATCAGCATCCCCGAGCTGCGGGTGGGCATCATCTGGCACGCCTTCGGCAACGAGCGCAAGGCGGCCCAGCGCATTGGCCGGCTGCTGCGCCTCAACCCCGACCAGACGGCCACCGTGCACCTGCTGGCCTACCAGGACACCGTCGATGAACACTGGGTAGCGCAGGCCCTGGCGGCTTTCGACCCCGCCAAAATCAGCTACGTGGATGCCCAGCAGACTTTTCCTACTGGGACCCCGACGGTAACGGCCGGCTCGTAGGGCTAACGTTACCCGGTAGCGTTTACTTTTCAAGTACGCTAGTTAAAGCTATGCCCTTCAGGGCAAGACTTTAGTTGCTACTCACCTCTTCGCTATGAGCGCAGCTTGTTTCGTTATTTAGTAGGGAGCAATTTGTTCAACCGGCTTTAGCCGAAACCGCCGAATTTCATTCGCCATCAAACCTATGGACTTACAGTCCATAGTCGTTTAGTCGGGGAGCGGAGGTCAAGGGACTTGCTACCAGATACCATTCTTGTTTCCGGGCCTTCCTGCTCTGGACATAACCGAAAAATAGCCAATAAATGTATCTACACGGGTCCGCCACCTTGTGGAGCTTTTGCCTGGTCCACTCAGTTTGGAGTACCCTTCGTACTGCCTCTGAAAGCTATTTTTTCTGATTGCAAAAAGAGAAAAAAAATGAAAAACTCATTCCTTTTTATTAAAGAAGAATTAATAGAATTAAGGGGCTCATAATGTATTGTCAATCAATAATTTGCGCGTGCCAAACAAGAAGAAAGTACCGCTAGACAAGAAGAAAGTACCGGCTAGACACGGCCAAACAAGAAGAAAGTACCGCTAGACAAGAAGAAAGTACCGGCCAGACACGCAAACAAGAAGAAAGTACCGGCTAGACACGGCTAACTATGCTGACGTGTAAGTAGTCAGACACAGCGGACAAGAAGAAAATACCGGTTAGACACGGTTAAACGCAGAATCTTGTAAGTAGTCAGACACAAGCGGCAAGAAGAAAGTACCGGTCAGACACGGCTAAGCTCATCCGGCCCGCGCGTAGTATATTCGCGTAAATACCGAGCAGAACCCGTGGCATCAAGCCCTTATCCAGGAGTTAGTTACGATAAGCTGCACGGCCGCTGGAAAGCGCGGGTTAAGGTGGATGGCCGGTGGTTGTCGGCCGGCTACCACGTGACGGCCGACCTGGCCCACGCGGCGGTGCAGCAGTTGCGCCAGGCCACTGAAGCCCCACCCGCGGCTTCGGTCGAGCCTCCCCTGCCGGATAACCACGCGGAATTAATAGAGCGGGCGCAGCGCACCCGCTCCATCGCGCAGCATAATCTGCTGGTGGAAACGCCTACTACTAAAACGCTGCTGGAGGCCAAAGTATTCGCCCTGATGCTCCGTAGTATCAGCAAAGACGAGAGCGAGCCGACCACGGCCGTTATTCCCCTCGATGATTTGTTTCCCACTGGTAGCTTTGGGGGGCAGCAGCGGCAACTGCTGGAGGAGGCGATGGTGCGCCTGATGGCAGCCTCCATCCGCATCCCCAAGCTGAACGAGGAGGACTTTCACCTCGTCTCGCTGTGCGATAGTATCCGGCTCGATTCGGAGAAGCGCCTGCTGGTGGCCTCTTTTGGCCGGGCCGTGCTTCCCTACCTGGCTAACTTGGTCGGCAACTTCACGACGGCCGACATTGATGAGCTGCTGACTATTCGCAGCAATAGCGCGCATAAGCTGTACTGGCTGATGCGTAGCTGGCAGTTTAAGAGTCCGCACACCGTGAAGGTAGAAACCCTAAAGGCCCTGACCACCGGTGACGCTTACGGCCAGTACTCGGACTTCCGCAACAAGGTTCTCAAGCCATCCGTCACCGAACTCAACGAGTTGAGCTTTGATATTACCTACTCGGAGCGCCGGCAGCGCGGCCGGGCCGTCACGGATATCACCTTCAACATCGGTCGCAAGGAAAAGCCCGTGCAGCTAGCGCTGGCGCTCCCGGCAGCGGCTCCTGCTCCCGCGTCCGTGGCCCCACTGTCCTCCTTGCAGCAGAGGGCGCAGACGCGCTTGCAGAAGCTAAAGCTGACTGAGACTCAGATTCGGAAAGTAATCCAGGTGTTGGGTAGTGAGGAGACTCTCCTTACGAGGCTGCTTAAGGAGACCTACCCCGTGCTGCGTGATTTCGAGACGAAAGCTAAACCCGGAGAGAACGTGGCGGCCAGCGCTATGAGCGTACTAAAGAGTGTATTTCCCGCTATCTGGGCGGCCGAGCAGCCCGCTAAGTAGGTAGTCGTCCACCCAGACTCGGAGGCGGCGGTGTTGGAGAGCATCAAAAAGTGCGGGGCATTTCAGCGGTAGATTAAGCGGCTGGTAGGGGTGCTCTCAGAATTCGGAAAATATAGCACGTTAAGAAAAACGAGCAGGAAAAATTATCCTTAACCGTTCTCTACAGCTCGCTGCGGGTGGCCGCGATAGTACATTTTTCTCATTTCCTGATCGGTCTTTCCTGTACTTTGATTGGTGAACCAGTTCATTGTACCTCTTTGGGGGCCTTGCGGGTGGTTTCGGTCTGGTTCGGATGGCGGGGTTATATGTACAGGAAAACCCACGTTTCAATGTGCCTTCCTGTGCTTGGGAGGTAGATTTTGGGCGCTTAACGTGCTATATCTTCCGTTTTCTGAGAGGACCCCTGGTTGCTAATTATCCAGCTCGCCCAGCTGAGAAAATGTTTGCCCCATGCTTTCCGTTTTGGTGTTGGCCCGCTGGCTGCCTTCATCTGTTGACCACTACCGGCCACGACAACTAAACCTGCGACATTGCTTCCGGCCCCGTCGGCTAGCATTTTACCTGACTATTTCATCTCTCCCCCACTGCCTTTATTCGCCAGACTGGTACGAACGCAAATGAGGTGGCTAACCCCTGGTTTACGCAACGGCGTGATACTCTCCTACCCTTGACTTTTCAAGCACGCTAGTTAAAGCTATGCCCTTTAGGGCAAGACTTTAGTTGCTACTCCCTTTCGCCGGCCTTGCTTATGCAAGAACGGTCAATTTTTGATTGTCAGTTAGTTATTGCTCTTTGCCCAACGACTGACGCTAGCGTTTCGCCAGCAGAATTTCATTCTAGAGCGGCCCACTTTCAGTGGCTTCTTTCAGTCGGCTTTAGCCGAAACCGCCGAATTCCATTCGCTTTCAAACCTATGGACTTACAGTCCATAGTCGTTTAGTTTTCTCAACCAGTCACCATTCTACAGAAAGGGGTATTTGCGCCGCAACGTTGCCAAAACTTTGGGTGGTAGTGGGCGGGCAGCCTCTTCCTTATCCGCAAAGTATGCGGTGAGGGCGGCCTCCAGTATTTCCTGAATATTCTCCCCTCCGTAAGTAGCTAGTTGCTGAAGCTTCAGGTAAGTGCTGGCTTCCAACTTATTAGAGAAAGTTATCTTTTCCGTCTTTATTTCTTTCTCGTCTTTATTTTTAACTGCTACGCCCAGCGTATTGCGCATGGTACCGGCATTCGGCCACAGCACTTCGTCGGGGTTCACGAGCTTCGGGGGCTGACCGGTTATCTCGGCAACGGCGGCCGTGGCAAAGCTTGGGCGGACGGGCTTATTCATGCGTCAATTCGGGTAAGTAATTCGCGAGTGAGGGCCAGGTAGTCCTGGGCGCTGTTCGAGTCGGGGGCGTGGGCATGGATACCTATTTTCAGGGCCACGGCTTCCACCAGCTTCGCATTAATGCGGATGGAGGTCTTGGTCAGTAGACCCTGCACGCGGGGTTGCCGGGCGAGTTCAGCCGCAAAGTCGTGGTACACCTGCCCCCGGTAGTTGGGGTGGTACTGCGTTAGAAACACCCCTTTCAACTCCAAGCTGGGGTTGAAGTTATCGCGTACTGCGTCGAGCATATCTAGCAACTTATAGAATCCCGAGAAGGCAAAGGGGTCGGGCCGCATGGGGGCTACCACGCAGTCGGCTGCCACCAGGCTCATCACCGTCATGGGTCCCATCGACGGGGGCGTGTCCAGTACCAGGTAGTCGTAGTGCGGGCGCAGGGCGGCCAGCTGCCGGCGCAGCAGGTTGGGATGAGTAGCGTCGGCTCCAATCATGCGTTCGAGCGGACTTAGTTCGGGCCGCGAGGCAATCAGGCTCAGGCGTTCGCTCACCGGCTGCACCACGTCGGCCAGCGTGGCTTCCCCCCGCAGCACCATGCACAGGTTAGCGGGCTGTAGGTCCGGGAAACTGGAACTAAGGTTACTCTGCGGGTCGCAGTCAATGAGGAGCACCCGGTGCCCGAGCAGCACCAGCGAGTGCCCGATACCGAGCGCGGAGGTAGTCTTACCTACCCCACCCTTGTGCTGGGCAACAGCGATAACTTTCATGAGAGACAAAAAAAGGAAGTATCATCTACTTTTCTTGCCGTAAAGATGGGAAAGAAAATCTGTTTCGCAAAGACAATCTTTTTATAAAGATGAATAATACGTCTTGAAATCAAATCTAATCTTTCTGTAAAGATGGTAGTTAACTACTTCATATTAAGTCGTTTTAGCGCGTAAAAATCTGACCGAAAAAACTTTAACGAAAAATTTCAGTGGTCCTGATTTGAAGTAGAAATTTTCTTTCTATAAAGACTAACTTTATGTATTTTTAATCATGTTATCTTTATTTGCTCCCGTAGTCGTCATTAGTCAGATAATATCCAGCTAGCTCAAGGCTAGATTTTAACTAAGCCCCATAAGATAAAAATTTATAATCCGAATATAAGACGGTTACTAGCTAATCAGGTACTGCTGGTACCGCATGAAAGAAGTAACTGCTATCAGAGTTCGATAAAATCTTCCTGGCCCCCTAAGCCAACAAATTATTGCGGGCTGCTAGCACGTTTTAAAACATTAATTGGGGTGCGTAGAGTAGGAGGGAGGTGAGCGCCTCCTTAGTCAACTAGCTATCAGCAGTTAGTTCGCTACCTCTTTCTTTGCTGCTATCACAAAAACCACGAAGTCGCGCCGACTAAGCAAATCGCTTTCGTGGTTTTTGTAATAGGCACGGACCAAAGATTACGTCCCGGATGACCAGACCGGACGCACGTTCGTGGTTTTTGTAATAGCTGATGGCCCCGCGCAGGCCAAGAGTACCTCATTTGGAGTAGCTTACTCAGTAGGGAGCAATAACTAAACAGGAGCAAAACCTCTCGGTTAGGGGCGTAAAAAGTTGAAAATCCGTGCCGTCTTTAGTAGGGCTGAGCCAGTTGTAATGGTACTCGTTACAAAAACCACGAAAGGCCGCGCGCGCGTAATTATGTAGCCTTTGTCTGAGCCCGTTAGTTGTAGTTGCGAAAACCGGACCTACCCCTAAATTTCCAAAAAAACTCCCTTTAAACCAGTGGTTTATAGTTTTTATTCTTTTATAAGGTTTATGACGCCCGTAACTACTTGTTTACCTGGTTGATACGGAGATTGTTCATTACAAAAACCACGACAACCTATTACGAGAACCACGATATTCTATTACAAAAACCACGACAGCCTATTACGAGAACCACGAAACTGCTATTACACGAACCACGATAATCTATTACACGAACCACGAAATAAACTGTGGACAGCCCGCAAAAGGGCGGTGTTCGCTGCTGGAAAACCGCCTTGGCCAGGTGGGGACTGGTACGGCCCATGTATTACAGAAGACATTAGTTGTAGTAGTGGCGTGACCGCTGCATCCTTGGGGTATCCCTACCTATTTGATGCTATGCAAATCACGTTGTTTGACTAATCCCTGGAGTCAGTTAGCGCCAGCAGAACAATGGAGGTAACATGACGTGTTGGTAAACGCGCGGTTTGATTTGGGCACGGCGAAGCTATGCGTATTCATAGACATGCTTTTGAACACTGGGTGAGATGATAATGAGCTGCGTAAGATGGGCATTCCGCTGACCGAACTGGTGGCTTTGTTAGAGCGGCCGCTCGTCAGGGCCAGTAGCGCAGTAAGCTGCTGGCTGAGTTGGATGGTGCAAGCAATATCCTTAAGTTCGTGCTGACTTCGGGTGCCTATTCAGCAGCCACGTGGCCCGCCGTCCTAGAAAAAGCGCAGGTAGTTATTGCGGGCCTGGAAACGCCTGTGCAAAGTGTAGTAATCATTCGTCCGAGCCGCTGGTGCAGGCGGTGGGGAATATAAGGGTAGGGTAAGAGTAAGAATATAAATTCCCGTTGGGCACTCCTAGCGTCAGAATTTAGCACGCAGCAGGTTTTTCTGTCTTAATAAGTCGCGTTTTATAAGTAGTGTGAGCCGCTGATTAGCGAGATAATCAAACGAGAAGCATTTGTGGGGCCGAAGCGGCGGGTCATCCAAAAATGCCTTTTCAGCGTTAAAACGCCGTATTTTGAGACACCTTAACTCCACTGAGATTCGCCGCTACGGCCTTAACGGGAGTTTCTGTTCTTACTCTTCCCTACCCCTATACCAGTGATATAGGCCCGTGGGTGGGGGAGGGGTTCGTCGTGATTTTAGTAGTAAGTGCGGCGCTGGCTTGGGTGGAAACGCAACGGGGTCTGTATTGGGGCCATACTTCTTAAGTAGTAGCACTATCACGTGGCGGGTGATGGATAATGTGCAGTGCGCTGTAAAAGAAGTTTTAGCTACGCTGTGCGGCGGCTGCTATTACAAAAACTACGACAAGGAAAAGTTGGCTAGCGTGTTGCTGCCTGCTAGGCAGAATGTACAGCAACTCCCGGCTGACTTGTGGGTACAGTAATGGGGGTAGCACTAGACTCGGAACAGAAAACCCCGATAAGAGGATAGACTATGGTTACTATAAGCGCTCAGCAAGCGGGGCTTCCACTGCTGAAAGTACTACATGCTGCTCGGGAAGCCGCCACCCTCACATACACCTCGTGGGCGTAGGGTAGGGCATAAATCCTGTTATAGTAAGCCTATTTGATGGAGCTTCAGGAAGCGGCACCAGCCGTATGGATAGGATAAAATACTATTTCTTAGGGTGTTCTCTTTGTTGGCTCGTCGCAGACCAGCGCCCGGAACCGAACCGCGTGCGAGGCCTACTTGCTACCGAACCCGGAAAATTAAAAGCGTCTCCTGGTGGTGTAGGGACTTATAACGAATATAGTCTATCCTCTTATCGGGGTTTTCTGTTCCGAGTCTAGTGCTACCCCTAATGGCGCGCAGCTATTACAAAAACCACGACAAAAGTACCAGCTGGGCAGAAAACCGTCACGGCTGCTCAGGCATTCTGCGCACATCTAAAAGTAGTACTAAACCATGATTTTATTCTAATAATATTCTTAATTAATATGAATTGGCAAAAAATAGCAAAAATCAAGCCTGAATTGCCATTTTTCGGGCGAACTTGAAAATAAATAGGGTTTTTTCCGCCTTTGCCGCTCTGCTTGTGAAAATCGTTGCTGACAATTTAACTTCTGGAACCACCAAAATTCTAGTCCAAAGCAACCTGCTAGTAAACGCGCGGTTTAATTTGGGCACCGTGGAAATGCGCCTATTCATGGCCATGCTCTTGCGCATCGGGCGGGACGACCACGAGTTCCGGGAGATGCATATTCCGCTGACCGAACTGGTGGCTCGATTGGGGCGGCGGCCTAGTTCGAAGGATTATAGGCAAGTAGCTGCAGTGTGCGAGCAGCTCGCGGGCCGGGTGCTCTACCCAGCCGTTCCAGGTACATCAAAGCGCGCGGTTCAAGAATCTACTGCCTGTAGATTGGTAGCTTATGCCAAGTGTTCTGAACGACGTGGGAACGTACAAGTACTTTTCAGTAAAGATTTAAATATTTATTTATTACAAATAAAAGAGAATTTTACCCAAACATCTTTAATTGAAGTAAGTAAATTAAAAAGTCCGCATTCCCACCGTATATACTGGTTGCTAAAGCAGCACAGCGACTTTGGGAAACGAACTATTCGATTAAAAGAGTTGAAGCGAGTGCTCGACCTGGAGGGGCAGTACAAGCAATTTCCACTCTTTAAGCTGCGGGTGCTGGACCGAGCGCAGCAGGAGTTGGCGGAAACGAACCTGGCCTTCAATTACGACCTTATTCGGGGTAAAAATAACAGAGTAGAGGAAATCCATTTTCGCTTCAAGTCGGTGGCTAGCGAGCGGGTGCCAGTGGCCCATGAAGGGACTCCACCAGCGCTGCCGGCTACGACGGACTGGCAAAAACTCCTGCTGGAGGTTGGCGTGTCAGCGCCTAGTCTACTGGTCATTGGGGAGTTGATTGAACGAGGGGAGATAGAACCCGGCTACGTGCAGTATGTGGTGCATCAACAGCGCGCGAAGAGTAAGCAGGGAAAAATTAAAAGTCTGGCGGGGGCGGTTTTTACGGCCATCACGAAGAGTCACTCGCTGGAGGAGTACCGCTAAGCCTTAGCTCAGCGTCAGCAGGCAAGTTGCCGCAAGCCGGCGAGCAGCGCCGCGGCCACGCCCCAGTGCGTGCGCTACCGGTTGGAGGAGGCGCGGGAAGCGTTTGATGTCATGGTGCGCAAAAAGATGGCGAAGGGCACCACTTTTGAGGAAAACTTACAGCTGGTTTACCTTTCCCAAGGGTTCCGGCAGGAGCAGGATAGCCAGGGAGTCGAGTGGTTAGTAAAGCAATTGTGATGGAGTAATTTTTTGTACCTTCCTAAACTATGGACACCCATGTGCAGTATTAAAAAGTACAAACGCTAATTAACCATCTTTATACTATTTTATACTCTATAAAAAGCTGGTTAGTAGCGCATTGCGAGCACACATTGCTAAGCGGAAGCCTTCATTCTTTTAGGCCCATCCAGATGGAACCAGCGCGACCAGCTCTGTATTCTGGCAAGCCACTATTCCACCCTTTTTGATGCTTTCCAAGTGCTTCGGAAAGCCTACCCTAGTTGACGCGCCTGAGCGGACCAATTGGTCATATTTCTGGAAGGCTTCTGCCCAGTAGGCGGCATTAGGCCAGCGCCGTTCCTGCTGATGAACCTGTTTAGGAAGTAGGTAGCGGCGAGCAAAACGCAAAAACTCCCACAAAAGCGAGAAATTTGAGGTGCGACCCATCTCCTTTCTCTCCTTCATGGAAGTCCTGACCAAAGATATGATTATCCGCTGGATACTGCCTCATTTGCCCACCCGCACGGGTGGCCGGCCGCCGGCTGCTGACCCGGCCGAGGTCGTTGAA
This sequence comes from Hymenobacter psoromatis, assembly GCA_001596155.1. Taxonomy (NCBI): domain Bacteria; kingdom Pseudomonadati; phylum Bacteroidota; class Cytophagia; order Cytophagales; family Hymenobacteraceae; genus Hymenobacter; species Hymenobacter psoromatis. The sequence goes on from CP014769.1 coordinate 94,682, forward strand.
GCCATCTGCTACAAGCTCAAAACTGGCTGCCAGTGGCGGTGGCTGCCCGTCAAAAGCCTGTTCACGGGGCCGCCATTAAGCTGGCAGGGGGTGTACTACCACTTTAACGCCTGGGGCAAGCAAGGAGCCTGGAAAAATCTGTGGCTCACCAGCTTGCGCCTGCATCGACGCCGCCTCGACTTATCCAGCGTCCAACTCGATGGCAGCCATACGCTGGCCAAGAATGGCGGGGCCGCTATCGGCTACCAAGGCCGCAAGGCGGGCCGCACCACCAACGCCCTGTTCCTGGCCGACAACCAGGGCCTGCCGCTGGCTGTGGCCACGCCCCAGGCCGGTAACCAGCACGATACGTTCGAGTTGGAACGGGTGTTTGCCGAGTTGTGCGACTTACTCGAAGCCGCCGAGCTGCGCCTGGAAGGCTTGTTTTTGAATGCCGACAAAGCCTTTGATGTCAGTAGCTTGCGCCAAGCCTGTGCGCGGCGCGGCATCGAAGCCAACATCCCACGCAACCGGCGCTCAGCCGACTGGCAGACCGATGACGACACCCCCCTGGACCCGGAACTCTACCGCCGCCGCCTGGTCATTGAACGCCTCAACGCCTGGCTCGACGGCTTTAAGGCCCTGCTTGTGCGCTACGAAACCAGCTTGCAAAACTGGCTGGCTCTGCACTGGCTAGCCTTTACCGTACTGCTACTGCGCAAAATTGCCCCGCCGACTACTTCCTAAACAGCTTCGATAAAACTGTGCTTTCGTTTCCAAGTAGGATAGCATCAAAAAGTGTGGGGCAATGGGCTAAGCGGCCACCTGCATTGGTTCCGCTGGCACTGACCGGAAACCCGGATACTGCTGCCGAAAGCAGTCTTCCCATTCCTCGTTGAGCACCTTAGTACGGGCCTGTACGAGCAAATGCGCGCCTTTTTTGGTCCACTGCATTTGTTGCCGCTTCACCATTCGCTTGGCCAGCACCTGATTGACGACTGACTCCACAAAGCCCGTAGACACCCGTTCGCCGTAATGATGGCGCTCGGCGTAGTCCACCATGAAGCCCCTGTTCTGCTCTACATAGGTCTGGAAGTCAGCAATTAATCTGCTTAACGGCTTCAACTTGCCCTATTTCCTGGTCACCAGCGGGTCGTCCTGGTGCATGGCCAGGCTATCGTCCAAGTCCATTATTTTTTCCGCCGCCCGCTCCGCGTTGCCGTGCCAGAGGGGCCACTTGATGCTGGTCAAGCGGTCCTGCAACGCCTTGCCACCGGCCGCATCGACCTGGGCCACGCCTAGCGTGTACTGGTGGAGCACCGTCAGGCGCATGGTCAGGTGAAACCAGTCCAGGATGTGCGTGGACTCCGCGCTCAGATAGCTCGTCAGCGACCGCAGAACAGGGGGCCCATCGGTAAAGAATTCCACCTGCTGATTCGCCTGTAATCCCTGCGCGCGCAGGACCTCCAACACGCGCCGGCGCGGCTTGGTATCGACCTCCTGCACGAAGCCGAAGCATTTGGCACCCCCTTCGGCGGGAATGCTTTTGCCCGCAATCACCTCGAGACAGCCTTTTTTATGCCAGTGCCGGACGTAGCCGCCGTCGAGGCCCACCACCAGCGGGCGGGGTGGGCATCTGCGCGGCCAGGTGCCAACCCACGACCCGGCGCGAGCAGGTGTCGCGCCAGGTGGCCAGATAGCACCAGTGCCCGCCCACCAGCGGCAGATACGTGATGTCGCCCACCCAGACCTGGTCGGGGGCGGTGGGCGCGAGTTGGCTGAGCAGCCGGTTTTCGGCCACGACGGCCGCCGGGTCGGCCACGGTCGTGCGGGGGCGGTGCGGGCGGGTGCTCAGGGCCCGCAGCCCGTTGCGGTGCAGCCAGGTGCGTAGCGCGTAGCGGCCCACGGCGTGGCCTTCGGCCTGCAATTCGGCCCGCAAGCGCCGCGTACCGTACCGGCGGGCGTGGCGCGTAAAGGCCGCCTGCGCCGCCGGCTGCCACGCCGCAATGGGCGCAGGCACGCGCTTGCGCCACTGGTAGTAGCCGGCCGAACTGACCGCCAATAGGTGGCAAAGCATCTGCACCGGCCAAGGCTCCACGCACGCTCGAATAAACTGGTAGCGGCTCATGGTTGAGGCGGCTGGGAGAAGATGGTCACGACTTTTTTTAAAATATCGCGCTCCATTTCCACGCGTTTGAGGTCGGCCCGTAGCCGTTTAATCTCGTCGCGCTCCGCGCTGCTGGGCACGGCTTGTTCCAGCGCCTGGCGCTGCCAACGGCCGAGCAAGGCCGGTGAAATGCCTTGGGCTCGGGCCACGTCCGTTTGCCGGGCACCGGCCGCCACTTGCCGGACGCATTCGGCTTTGAAAGCCGACATGTACTTTTTGCGGGTGAGAGGCGGCAACCCGCCAGGATTCGGTTTCTCAGTCATGGGCAGTGGAAGGTAAGACTTCGCACTGTCTGTTTTAGCTAGACCACCTCACACAGCCAGCGCCCGCCGCAGCGCTTCGCTGACCAGGTCTTCGGGCATTGTTTCGCGCACATCCCAGCCCACGACTTTGCGCGAGTAGCGGTCCAGCCATACGGCCAGGTAAAGCCAGCCGCCGCCCTGGCGGGGCAAATACGTAATGTCGCCCACCCACACCTGGTTGGGGGCGGTGGGGGCCGGTTGGCTGAGCAAGCGATTGGGGGCGGCGCGCACGGCCGGGTCCGAATTGGTGGTGCGCGGGACAAACGAGCGGGGCTGCTGAGCGCGCAAGCCATAAGCTTTCAGCACGCGCCGGATGCGCCAACGGCCTACCAAATGCCCTTCGGCCTGCACTTGGGCACGTAACCGGCGCGTGCCGTAGCGCTGGCTATGATGGGCAAATGCTTGGCGCACGGCTACTTGCCAGGCTGGCTCGACCACCGGCCCCTGCTGGTGGCGCTGCCAGGCGTAGTAAGCAGCCGGTGCCACGCGCAGCACCTGGCAGAGTTGGCGCACGGGCACCTGAGCGGCCCGCTGGGCGATGTGCTGGTAGCTGCTCATCGGGTCGGCTGGGTGAAAATGCGGCTAAAGCATTTGGGAGACCAAGGCTTTTTTTAAACTATCGAACTCCTGCTCCGCCCGCTTTAGACGGGCGCGCAACGCGCGGACCTCCGGGTCGCGCGCCACCTCAACGCTGCCGACCTCGGCCACTACCTGCGCCTGCTGCCAGCGGTAGAGCAGCTTGGGGCTGACGCCCAACTGCCGGGCCGCCGCCTGCGTGCTGCGACTCTCACTGGCCAGGCGCAGGGCCTCCACTTTAAATGCCTCGTCGTATTTACGCCGTTTGTCGGGCGACGCCCCGCTGGATTTGCTTGCCATAACAGAAGAAATATACGTCCTTCTTCTATCCGTCTCTTCTAGATGTATAGTCCCAGGGTGAGCTGGGTCGGGTCACGAATGAAGGTAGTTGGATTTTTCTGCCATTGGACGCAGACGAACTCGTGTGGGGTCAGTCCGCGCAAGCGCTTGAGCCGTTTGGCGTGGTTGTAAGCCAGTAAAAAGGCTTGCAAATGTTCGTTGAGCTGCCCCGTGGTCTGGTAATGATAGCGTTGGACCGTCGCCTCTTTCAGGGTGCGATTGAAACGCTCGACCTGACCATTGGTCCACGGGTGGGCGGGTTTGGTCAAGCGATGCTCCACCCCAAACGCGCGGCAGATGCGGGCAAAACTATGACCGCCTGGAAACCACTGGTGAGGTTGCAGGGTGAATTGTACGCCATTGTCAGTCAACACTGTATGCACTTTATAAGGCAGTTTTTCCAGCACCCGACGCAGAAAATCTGCTGCCACCATCCGCGTGGCGCGGGGGTGCAGCTCAGCGAAAGCCACTTTGCTGGTGCGGTCGATAGCTACAAAGAGGTACTGGCGGCCTTCCTCCGTACGGACCTCGGCAAAATCCACGTGGAGGTAACCAATCGGATAGTCCTTAAATTTCTTCTTCGGCGCAGACTGGCCTTCGTCGCTTAGCGGTAACCGGCTCACGCCGTGACGCTGAAAACAACGGTGCAGGGCCGAGCGTGACAGCTGGGGGATGGTTTCCTGCAAGGCATAGAGGCAGTCATCGAGCGGCAGCAGCGTGTGCTGGCGAAACGCCACCGCGATAGCCTCTTCTTCGACCGTGAGCACGGTAGAAGCGGGCTTCGGGCCCATCGGGGCATCGGTCGTAGTGGTGCGCTTACGCCACTTGGCCACCGTTTTAGGGTCAAGATTGTGGCGTTTGGCTAGCGTTTGGAGGCTTTCCTGACTACGCTGGATACTGCGTCGTATTGCCTGAGTTGTGCGGGCGCTGCCGTGAAGTACTTGTCCCATAACATTTGCCGGATTGCTGGCCCGAAAAGTACGCCACTACACTCTGGGACTATACATCTAGACCACCTCATAGGTCTACCTAATCAAATTAACGTTTACACGTTGCTAATGGCTTCTCGATACCCCATTCGAGTCCAGTAGCGGCCAAAGGCGACTTCTGGACCAAACTTTCAACCAAGTCCATCTTTTCAACCTACCTTAGCTCACTGTCCATTTGCACCCGACCACCTCAGCTCTCAGAATTCGTAAAAAACTCACTTTAACCAGTGACACCATGAACGAGGGTGAGAAGGAGTTTAACAAATTTTCGTCTAACTATGCTGACTAATAACCAAGTAGAGCTCTTCCAACTGGCGATTCCCGAACGCGACATCCAGGACCTCAAGGACCGGCTCAACCGAACCCGCTGGCCCAACAAGGAGCCGGTAAGCGACTGGAGCCAGGGAGTGCCCCTGGCGAACATACAGGCGCTCTGCGAGTATTGGCGCAGTAGCTACGACTGGCGGCGGTGCGAAAGAATGTTGAACGGGTTCGGACAGTATCGTACCACCATTGATGGCCTGGGCATCCACTTCCTTCATATTCGCTCGCCGGAACCGAATGCGTTACCGCTCCTCATGACGCACGGCTGGCCCGGTTCGGTCGTCGAGTTTCACAAAGTTATTGGGCCACTGACAAACCCAGTCGCTTATGGCGGCCAGGCCCGCGATGCCTTTCACCTCGTGCTGCCCTCGCTCCCAGGGCACGGGTTTTCTGACCAGCCAGCCGAAGTCGGTTGGAACATCGACCGGGTCACGAACGCTTGGATTGAGTTGATGCAACGGCTCGGCTATGGCAAACGCTGGGCCGCGCAGGGTGGCGATTGGGGCGAGCTAGTGGTGATGACCCTGGGTAACAAGGCCCCCCAGGGCCTCATCGGGCTGCACGCCAGCACCCTTGATATCACCCCAACAGCGGAAGAAACGGCCAATGCTTCCCCCAAAGAGCGGACTTACCTAGCGCAAGCCCAACGGTACCGGGATGATTTGTCTGGTTACGCCACGCAGCAGACCACGCGGCCGCAGACCTTGGGGTATGCGCTCGCCGATTCGCCGGCCGGGCAGGCAGCCTGGATTTATGAGAAGTTTCATGACTGGACCGATAATCAGGGTACTCCGGAAAGCGTGCTCACGCGCGACGAGCTACTAGACAACATCATGCTGTACTGGCTGCCAGACGCTGGGGCCTCGTCAGCGCGCTTTTATTGGGAAAACGCCGAAGTGGTTTGGGGAAATCTTCCCGTGGCCGTGCCCCTAGCTATCAGCTTATTTCCAAAAGACCAGACGGGCAGTTCGCGCCGCTGGGCTGAGCGCCGCTTTAGCAACCTCGTCTACTGGAACGAGCTTGAGCGGGGCGGGCACTTTGGAGCCTTCGAGCAGCCAGTACTATTTACTCGCGAAATCCGCGCCGGCTTCCGTCAGATTCGCGCTTAGCCGGGTTTTGTACCGCCTGGAAACCCTTTCATTTTTTTGGGTTTAGTGGCCAGTGGGCCCACCAAGCGTATGTAAAAGTGGCCCAATTAGAGCGTTTAGTGAGATGTTATTAAAGCGCATTGATAGACAATGCTTTGGGGCTCAGCGTAATTTTTCGCCCTGTTGGATACTGTTGGCGAATTAGTTTTGGGATAGAAAGGCTATTTTCGGAGGCATCTTAACCGCTTCTAATGATGAGCCTACACCCCCAACCCAGCGCGCCTGTTCCGCCCCAAACGCGCCAAGTCGCGCAGGCGGCTTTTCCACGTGGCAATTGCTATATAAAGTTACGCGATGCCTTGGGCACGTTGTACGACGATGCCCTCTTTGCCGACCTGTTTCCGCCACGCGGGCAAGCAGCGCAGGCGCCCTGGCAGTTGGCGCTGGTGACGCTGCTGCAATTCGCCGAGAATCTCTCCGACCGCCAAGCGGCCGATGCCGTGCGCAGTCGCATTGACTGGAAGTATCTGCTGGGCTTGGAGCTGACCGATGCTGGGTTTGACTTTAGCATCCTCTCTGAATTTCGCCAGCGGTTAGTGGCCGGCAAGGCCGAAGAACGACTCCTTCATCACCTGCTGCGCTGTTGCCAGGACCAGCAGTGGCTCAAAGCCGGGGGCAAGCAGCGAACGGACTCGACGTAGGTGCTGGCCCGCGTCCGGGACATGAACCGGTTGGAGTGCGTGGGGGAGACGATGCGCTTCACGCTCAACAGCTTGGCCAAGCTCCTGCCCGACTGGTTAGCCAGCCATCTCCAACCCGAGTGGGCCGCCCGGTATGGTCCCCGAGCCGAGGAGTATCGCCTGCTGCACACCAAACCGCAGCGGGAAACCTACGCGCAGCAAGTCGGGCAGGACGGTTGGTTGCTCCTGGAGCGAATAGCGCAGGATGACCAGGCTGCCTGGCTGTGGCAGCTGCCGGCCGTGGACATCCTACGCCGGGTCTGGCTCCAACAGTTTCGGGTGGTGGACGGTCAGCTCATCTGGCGCGTGGAGAATCAGGACGAGTTGCCGCCTTCCGCGCAGCTCATCAGCTCTCCCTACGATATAGAAGCTCGTTTTAGTCGCAAACGCACCACGACGTGGGTGGGCTATAAAGTCCATTTGAGCGAAACCTGCGAAACCGACCAGCCGCATCTGATTACGCAGGTAGCAACCACCGTCAGCACCGAGGCGGATTCGACCACCTTGCCGCAGATTCAGCAGGGATTGGCGGACCAGTCGTTACTGCCATCGCAGCAGTTGGTCGACACCGCTTACGTGAGCGCCGAACTGCTCGTCCAGAGTCAGCAACTCCATCAGGTGGAGTTGGTGGGGCCCGCTCGGAAGGACCAGAAGTGGCAGGCGCTCGCGGGGCAAGGGTATGCGGCGGCGGATTTTAAGGTGGACTGGGACGCGCAGCAAGCCACCTGTCCCCAAGGGCATCCGTCGCAATCTTGGCTTAAGACGCTGGAAAAAGGCCAGCCCCGCGTGTTTATCAAGTTTTCCCGGAAGCACTGCGGGCCCTGTCCCGTCCGAGCGCTGTGTACGCGCATGAAACGCCGAGCCATTAAGCTGCGAGCCGATGCCCCATACCACGCCTTGCAAGCGGCCCGCGCCCGAGACAGTCAGGCAGACTGGCCTTTGCTGTACAATCAGCGGGCTGGCATTGAAGGCACCCTCTCGCAAGGGGTCCGGGCCTTTGGCCTGCGCCGTTCGCGCTACGTGGGCCTGGCCAAAACGCATTTGCAGCACGTCTTTATCGCCACGGCAATGAACCTGTCGCGCATCGTTAACTGGTTGAACGAAGTGCCGTTAGCCCAGACGCGTCAGGCCGCCTTCGAGCGATTAATTCCTCCAGCAATAGCTTGAAGCCCAATTCGCCAACAGTATCCTGTTGTAACGAGAACCCCATCTTGTAAACGTTCGTTCGTTTAACGAATGTGAAATGCGCCGGAATGGGGTTAATTTTGCCCAAACTCCTCCGCTCCCATGAAGCAGTACGTCGCCTACCTGCGCGTCTCGACCCAGAAGCAAGGGCAGTCCGGCCTCGGCCTCGAAGCCCAGCGGGCGGCCGTGGGGGCCTTCGTCCAAGCGACGCCCTTAGTAGGGGAATTCGTGGAAGTCGAGTCCGGCAAGAAAAATGAGCGACCTCAGCTAGCGGCGGCGATTGCGCTGGCCAAAACCAAAGGCGCGACGCTGCTCATTGCCAAACTGGACCGGCTCTCGCGCAACGCGGGCTTCATCTTCCAGCTCCGCGATGCGGGCGTAGACTTTGTCTGTTGTGACATGCCCGATGCCAATACCCTCACCGTGGGGCTCTTTGCCGTGCTCGCCCAACATGAGCGCGAAACCATCTCGAAGCGCACGAAGGATGCCCTCGCAGCCAAGAAGGCGCGCGGGGCCCGCCTCGGAACCCCGGCGAACCTCACGCCCGCGGCCACGCAAAAAGGGCGAGCCCGTAATCAGGCAAATGCGCGGATGAATGAACACAACGACCGGGCGGGGGCGCACATCCTGCTGCTGCGGGAGAAGGGCTTCAACTACTCTCAGATTGCCGAGAAGCTGAATGCGCTGCGCTTTCTCACCCGTACCGGCAAGGCATTCCGGGCTGAACAGGTCAAGCGCTTATATCTGCGGGTACTGGCCCTGTAGCTAGATTTGAGCAAAACCTAAACCGGGGTCTATTCTCGGGTCCCAGCCGAATTTACTCGACTCCCTCCTTTTCCTGATTCTAGAGAATGGAGGCCCGAAACTGTCCCACCTAGGCAAACCACCTCGTGGTGCTCAGCAACTAGCCGTAACCTTTTGGCCTAGTTGGTCCTTTCCCCCTCATGGAACCCCCTCTTACGCCTGACCCGACGCCGGCTTTGCGCAGTGCTGACCCGGCTATTACGCACCTCGATACGTTGCTTGATGCGCCCGCGGCGGAAGCCCCTAGCGAGTTGCGCACCGATGCCAGCAAGCTGCTGGCCGATATCGGCATCGTGGCCGACGATGTAAAGAAGATAGTAGACGACCTGTTGGGCTAGCCAGCTCCCCTTATAAGGGTGTTATTAACCAAATAGGGGAAACATCCGACTCAGCCGCCCAGCTGCATGCTTTTTCTGATTAGCGCTTTGACTAGCAATTCATTACCCAAAACAAGGGCAAAACGATAGTCCTAACGTTCATTTTCGCTACCCAATTTCGATTGCGTGAAGGAGCGGGTGAGACGAGCGGGTTTTTCAAGTCTCTTCCGCCGCTTTTGCACTCTGTCACGAGTAACCACGCCAATTGGCCACGGACTCGGAGGTTTTCCCCTAGTCGGTTAATAATACCCTAAGTACGGCTATCTAAGGTAGCCGAGAAGCGGTTGAACCCGACTGCCCCACACTTTTAGATGCTCTCGTCGCGTGGTTACCCGGTCTGAGCATCGGCCTTACCTGAGGGCCGAATGGGCACAGCTAGTAGGGGAAAAGCCTCCTAACTAGTTACGACGGGTACAACTCTGAACGGAGCATCGAGAAGCGAATTTGAACTTTTACTGCACTCCTGCTATTTAGTTACCCAACTGGTTAAGCCGCGCTAATAATGGAATCCCGTAAGCCCTCGACCGAAGAACTCATCCTGGTGGCTGCACGAGCGGTATTCATCGAAAAAGGCCTGGCGGGTGCGCGGATGCAGGAAATTGCTGACCGGGCCGGCATCAACAAGGCCCTGTTGCACTATTATTTCCGCAGCAAGGAAAAGCTAGCGGTCCTCATCATTAGCCGGGTCGTGGGCGAATTGCTGCCGCGCCTGACGGCCATCCTGGAAACCGACCAGGACTTATTTGCGAAGATTCGCCAGCTGGCGGGCGAGTACATCACCTTTATGAGCCGCAATAGCTTTTTGCCCCTGTTCCTCGTCAACGAAGCGAATCGCAACCCGCAGTTTTTTTTTAAAGCAGCCATGCAACATCAGAAGCCACACCTCGTTACGTATCGCCGCCAAGTAGAAGAGGCCGTGGCGCAGGGCCGCATCCGCCCAATCAGCTCAGCGCAACTGCTAATTAATATGAATTCCTTAATAATATTTCCATTCTTAGGCAAGCCAATATTCCAAGTGGCGCTGGACCTGTCAGAGGAAGCGTTTCAGCAGGAGATGGAGCGCCGTCGCACAGATGTCGCCGAGTTCATCATTCGGGCTATTCAGCCCTGATGTTTTTTTGTCCGTTAGTTGACCAACTAGTTAAAGTAACTGGCTGAAACGAATTCTTGCCTCCTGGTATTCCCCTTGCTTCATGAACGAAACCATCTTGATAACCGGGGCCAATGCTAGCCCCGGCAAAGAGGTTGCCCGGCAGCTAGCGTTGGTGCCGGGCACCGAAAAAACCTACTTGGGCTGCCGTAACGCGCAGCACGCCCAGGCCGTGCAGAAGGAACTAGCAGCACGCACGGGCAAGAACATCTTCGAAACTATGCCCCTGAACGTGGCCACTCCTGCCTCGGTGCAGGCGGCCGTGGCAGGGGTGACCATGCCCCTCGATGCCTTGATTATCAACGCGGGCGGCCCCACTGGCTTTCACGAGCTACGGGGTCACTCACGTATTCTCGGACAACTTGTTGGGGCACGTCGTGCTGTTGGAGGAATTGCGCGAAGAAAACAAGCTGCGAAAAATCGCGCGTTACGTTGGCTCGGAAGCGGCGCGGGGCGTGTCGAAACCAGGCATCAAGCTGCCCCACCTGCCCACGTCTTCGGTCGCCGACTTTGTGAGCGCGCTGCTCACCTAGTACGAGCGCTCTTGCTAACGCTGCTGCCCGTGGCAGGGTGGGCGCAAGGGTACGTGGAGGGGGCCAGCCTCAGTTCCGAAGTGCTACCCTTGACCAGTAAGGACCCCGGTCAGGCGTCGGATTTTCGGGCGTACATCACGCGGGCCAGCGTCGTGATGCCCCGTTTTCTGCGGGCCGACAAATCGCAGGCGCTGCTGCTCGGGCTCAATGCGGAAGCGGTCTACTTCGCGGGCAACCGGCCGGGCTTCGACGTGCAGCACCTGTTCGTGGTGACGCCCGTGCTCGGCTACACCCGCCAGCTCACGCCCGCGCTACGGCTAACGGGCCTGTTCCTCCCGACCCTGGGCTCCGACTACCGCCGCATCAAGGGCGAAGACGTCCAGTTCGGCGGCCTCGTGCGGGGCCTCTACCGGGTGAATCCACTGCTGGCATTGGGAGCTACCCTGGGTTTTCGGCAAACGTTTTACGGCCCTACTTATATCTTGCTGGGCGGGCTGGACTGGCAGGTAGCCGATAAAGTGCGGATTTTCGGTGACGTGCCGGCCACCCTAACCGCCAGCTACGCCGCCACGCCCAAGCTCAACGCGGGCCTCGACGTGACCGCTAATTTTGGCAGCTACCGCCTCGAGCCGGAAAACCACTACGTCCGGTACCGCACGTTCATCGCCGGCCTGTTTGCCGAATACTACGTGCAGCCCCGCGTGGCCCTGCGCGCCACGGCCGGCTACAGCCTCGTGCGCAACCTGGAAATTTACCAGGCGGGCGACCGGGTAAGCGGCATTCTGGATTTTGTCAACTTGGGTACCGCGCCTCTCCCCGTCAGCCCGCCCATCGGTAACGGGCTGGTCCTGCGCCTGGCTTTAAGCTTTCGAATGCCCACGCCTAAATGAGCTGACTGCCCGCATACTAGGCGTAACTATTTTGCTCGTTATGAAGGAGTTGCTGCTCACTATCGTACTGGCCGCGCTCGGGCTAACGCTGCTGCGCTGGTCGGCGACCTGGCACCGGGCAATGCCCGCGCTGGGGGTGGTAGTGCGGCCGGTCAGGCTGCGCGGACCGATACCGGGCAGGCAGGTGCGGGTGCTGCACTCGCCCGTGGGTGGCCACGTGCTGGCGGTGTATTTCGAGGACGGGCAGGCGGTGAAAGCCGGCGACCCGCTGCTCAAACTCGTCGTGGGTACCGGCCCCGGCGCGCATCTGGTATTTGTGAAAGCTCCGGCAGCCGGCTACTTGGCCGCGCTGGACATTAGTCCTGGCCCCTACCTGCCAGCTGGCACGCCCTACGCCTGGCTTATCCTGCCCCGTGCCGTACCCGTGACCACCACCGCCCTGCGACTCCCCTAGTAAAATTTATTTGTGGATAGTCTGCTTGATGGTAATAAGAAAATCCTGCTTCCCGTCTTAATCACCTACTGAAACCTACTGCTTAGCCACCATGAAAAGATTTAATTTCCCCTTCGGGCTGGCCTGGCTGACTTTGTTGCTGCTGGGCCCGCCGCCCGCCGCCCAGGCCCAGACGCGCGTCACGCTCAGCGGCACCGTGCAGGATGCCCAAACGGGGGAGAGCCTGAGCGGGGCCACCATCCGCCTGGTCGAGTTGCCCGGCACGGGCACCGCGGCCAACGCCTACGGCTTCTTCTCGCTGAGTGCGCCGGCGGGTACCTACACCGTGGAGGCCAGCTTCGTGGGCTACGCGCCGCAGCAGCGGAAGCTGACGGCCACTATTAGCCAGCGCGTCGATTTCAAACTGGCCCCGGGCGGGAGCGAGTTGAGCGAAGTGGTGGTGACGGCCCGCAGCGCCGAAGCGGCCATCAGCAAGGCGCAGATGGGCGTCGAAATTATTGACCTCAAGCAGATTGCTAAGGTGCCGGTGCTCTTCGGCGAGAAGGATGTGCTCAAATCCCTGACCCTGCTGCCGGGCATTAAGTCGGCGGGGGAGGGCAGCAGCGGCTTCTCAGTGCGGGGCGGGGCCTACGACCAGAACCTGATTCTGCTCGACGAGGCCCCGGTGTACAACGCCTCGCACCTACTGGGCTTCTTCTCCACCTTCAACTCCGATGCCATCAAGGACCTGACCGTGTACAAGGGTGGGATGCCGGCCCAGTACGGCGGGCGGCTCTCGTCGGTGGTCGATATCAAGATGAAGGAGGGCAACAACCAGCAGCTGCACGGCAGCGGCGGTATTGGTCTCATTGCCTCGCGCCTAGCCCTGGAAGGCCCCATCGTGAAGAACAAGGGCTCGTTCCTGCTCACCGGCCGGCGTACCTATGCCGACCTGTTTCTTCAGCTCTCGTCGAACGAGACCACCAAAAAGGCGCAGCTCTACTTTTACGACTTCAACGCCAAGGCCAATTACACCCTCAACGAGCGCAACCGCCTGTACTTCTCGGGCTACTTGGGTAAAGACCTACTGGGCCTGGCCGGCACTTACGGCCAAAACTACGGCAACCAGACGGCCACCCTGCGCTGGAACCACTTGTTTTCGGACCGGGTGTTTTCCAATACCTCACTGATTTACAGCAAGTACGATTATCAGGTTACGCTGACTTCCAACAGCCAGGACTACGGCATCGACTCCAAAATTCAGGACTACAACCTCAAGCAGGACTTCGAATTTACGCTCGGCCCGACCCAGAAACTCCGCTTCGGCGGGCAGGCCATCTACCACACCATCACGCCCGGCCACCTGACGGCGGCCACCGACGCGGCCGTGAACGCCACGCCTACCAAGCCCAACTACTCGCTTGAATCGGCTGCCTACGTCTCGCACGAGTGGCAGGCCGCGCCGCGCCTCAACTTCACCACCGGCCTGCGGCTGTCGGTGTTCAGCCTGCTCGGTACGGGCACCTACTCGACCTACGACGCGGCAGGCAACACGCTGGTCAGCACCGATTACACCAAGAAAAACGAAGTGCTCAAAACCTACGTCAACCTGGAGCCGCGCTTCGCGGGGAGCTACCAGCTCAACGAGGCCAGCACCGTGAAGGCCGGCTACGCCCGCAACGTGCAGAACCTGCACCTGCTCAGCAACACCAACGCCGCCTCGCCCACCGACCTCTACGTGCCCACTACTTTCAACGTGAAGCCCGAGCTGGCCGACCAATTTTCGGTGGGCTATTACCGCTCGCTGGGGGCCAAAAAGGCGTATTCGCTGGTCGTGGAGAGCTACTACAAGACGATGAGCCACCAGATTGACTACCGCAACGGCACGGAGCTGCGCGGCAATTTCGACGTGGAAAGCAGCCTGCTCTACGGCAAGGGCCGGGCCTATGGGGTCGAGTTTCTGCTGCGTAAAGACGCGGGCCGCCTCACCGGCTGGCTGGGCTACACGCTGAGCAAAACCGAGCGGCAGTTTACGGATGTGAACGCGGGGTCCTGGTACCCGGCTCGGCAGGACCGGCCCCACGACCTGTCGCTGGTGGTGCTCTACCAGCGCAATCCGCAGTGGAATTTCTCGGGCACCTTCCTGGCCAGCACCGGCAGCGCGGCCACCTTCCCGGTGGGCAAATACGACGTGGCGGGCCAGGCCATCAGCTACTACGGCCTGCGCAACGCCGACCGTCTGCCCAACTACTACCGCCTGGACCTGGGCGCGACCTACGAGAAGCCCGGCCAGGAACACCACCGCATTCGCAGCAGCTGGACGTTCTCGATTTACAACGTGCTGGGCCGGGAGAATACGTACAGCCTCCGCTTCCGGCAAGACCCCAATGACGCCACCAGAACGGAGGCCATCCAAACCTCGCTGTTCCGCCAGATTCCCTCCGTCACCTATAATTTCAACTTTTAAGCCATGTTCACCTCTCTGCACAAGCGGCTCCTGACCGCTGCGGCGCTGCTGCTGACCGCCACCGGCTGTGAAAAAGTCCTCGACCTGCCCCTGAAAACCTCGCCCGTGAACATCGTCATCGAAGGCAACCTGGTGGACGACAACCGGCCCGCCCAGGTACGCCTCACTACGTCAGTTAATTACAAGCAAGCCAACGCATATCCGCCCGTCACCGGGGCCGTCGTTACCCTCTCCGACAATGCCGGTAGCTTGGAAGTGCTGCGCGAAACCAGTCCCGGCCAGTACGTGGGCGCTACCCTCCGGGGCGTGCCGGGCCGGGTGTACACGTTGCGGGTCGAAACCGGCGGCGCGGCCTACGTGGCCGTGTCCACCCTGCCAGCGGTGGTGCCCTTCGAGGAGGTGCACACCGAGCCGGGCGCATTCGGAAACGACGACGGCTTGCAAACCGTCGTGCAGTACACCGACCCGGTGGGCCTGGGCAACAGCTACCTGTTCCGCCAGTACCGCAACGGCCAGCTCAACAAAACCATTTACCTGCAAAACGATAAGTTTAACGACGGCAAGCATGTGGACCAGCAGCTACGCAGCGGCAACAGCGGGCCCGGCGGCAACGCAGGCGGCCCGCCCCCCGCGCCTATCGACTTGCTCATTTCCGGCGACAGTCTGACCGTGGAGATGCAGAACGTCGACCCCGGCGTGTACCAATACTTCAGCACCCTGAACCGGATTTTGCAGGAAAACCCCGCCTCCAGCGTGACACCGGCCAACCCCACGTCCAATTTCAGCGGCGGGGCCCTGGGCTATTTCAGCGCTCATTCGCGGCGCGTGCGGCGGATTAAAGTACCGTAGGCGAGGCACCATGTGTTTGAATGGGCTAGAGGAAGGATTAAAAGACCGGCTGAAAGAGGGTTTAATTGCAGTTACGCAGCCGGGGGTAGCGCGTTCTTAACGAAGGCGTTACGTACTATCAGGCTTTAAATTTTAGCTTAAAATCCGTTTGGAAATTGGTAAGGTTCCGAAGGAAAATTATGCTCATCTGGCGAATTCCTGGACGGCTTCCAGGTACGCCAGCGTGCTCCCACAGGCTTTAAACCTCCATCTCTCCCATTTAACTTTTTCGCACGATGAAACTACCTTTCTTTTTCCTCTTGCTGACCGGCTGGCTGCTCGCCGCCCGTCCCGCCGCCGCCCAGGCCCAAATTGACACCACGCGAGGGCGCTACTACCAGCCCGTTTTCGCCAGCGTGGACGTGGTGCGCAACGTGACTTACGGCGCGGCCACTACCTACACTGGCGGCACCCAAATGCTGACGATGGACGTGTACCAGCCCACCGGTGATACCGTGCAGCGCCGGCCGCTCGTCATTTTTGCCCACCAGGGCGGCTTCTTTGTCGGCTCGAAAACGGATGTCTATATGGTGGCCGTGTGTACCCGGCTGGCCCGGCTGGGCTACGTCACGGCCAGCATCGAGTACCGGCTGGGCTTCCCTGTCACCGGCTACCTGGCCCCGGCCGATACGGTGGGCGTGGCCCAGGCCGCCGTGCGCGGGATGCAGGACATGCGGGCCGCCGTGCGCTTCTTTCGCCAGGACGCGGCCACTGCCAAAGCCTACCGCGTTCATCCGAATTACCTGGTAGTGGGCGGCTCGTCGGCCGGGGCCTTCATGGCCCTCGAAACCGGCTACATCGATAAACCCGCCGAAGTACCGGCCTACGTGGGCCTGGCCGCGCTCGGCGGCATCGAGGGTGCCAGCGGCAACCCCGGCTTCAGCAGCGCCGTGCTAGCCGTGCTCAACCTGAGCGGGGCCACCCAAAGCCCCGGCATCATTGAAGCCGGCAACGCGCCGCTGTGCAGCATCCACGGCACGGCTGATGCCACGGTACCCTACTTCCAGGGCAAAATCGGTTCGGTGCTGCCGCCCAAGTACGTGTATGGCAGCGGTCGGCTCAATCCCCGCGCCACCGCCGTGGGCATCCGCAACACGTTGCGTGCGCTCCGGGGCGCGGGCCACATTCCGGCCGAAAGCAGCCCCGCTTACGCTGACACCGCGTTCTGGACCATCCGCGACTTCCTGCGGCCCCTGCTACGGCAGGCTGGCTCGCCGCTGGCGGCCACGGCCGCTACTCCCGCCGGCGCAACGGCCCAGGCCTACCCCAACCCCGCCCAAGAGGCCGTGCAGCTGGTGGTGCCGGCCGCCTGGCACCAACTCGGCGAGGCCCAATTGCTCGACCTGTCCGGCCGCGTGGTGCGCCGTCTCGATTCGCGCCCGACGGACCTGCGCCTGGTCCGCGAAAACCTGGCCGCCGGCGTGTACCTGCTCCGCTTTCCCGGCCAGGTACCGCTGCGCTTAGTGTTTGAGTAACAGGGGTCGCCCGATAGTAGGAACGAAAAATAACGCTAAGCTCAGTTGACCGTCAAAACCAAGCATTTTTCCTCAATAGGTCAGCTATTGAGGCTAGGACAGGCCGTTGCTACGTGGGATGAGCAAAGAATACGCGCCGGCTACGGCAGCGCGTATGTTCCGCTAAAACAGCTTTTGTAGCGTTAAAACGGACGTTTTCTGAGCTAGCTCGCCGGCTCAAAAATCTCTAGCGTTGTTTTCCATTCCTACTATCGGGCGACCCCTTACTGGCCGGCCTTGGCCCGGGTACTGGCGCTACTTCGAATGACAGGCACAAATACGCCGAGTATACCGGCTGACATAGCAACCTATACATGTCAGCTAACTAAGTAACCATTGGCAAATAGTTTATGTTATTATTCTTACCTTTATAGCATGGGAAGAGTCAACACACCAGTACTAAGTGAGTCAGCTAAATTAATCTTAGAACAGGGAGCAAGAACAGGAAATACAGCCTGTTTTCGCACTAGATGTGAAGTAGTTTTGCTAAAAGCTGCGGGACTAGCTTCTGAGCAGGTAGCTAAGCTTACGACCATGACCTATGTGAGTGTTAATGCGTGGACAAAACGGTATAAAGAGGAGGGTATGGACGGATTAAAAACAAAGGCTGGACGCGGGCGAAAAGCAGTGCTCAGCGTGGAGGTTGATAAGGAATCCGTTTTGCAAGCTGTACAAGCGAACAGACAGCGTATTCAAACTGCCAAAGCGGCATGGGAACAGGAATCTAGCAAAGTAGTTAGCCTAAGTACATTCAAAGGTTTTTTAAAAGTCTTAACGGACGATATAAGCGGATAAGAAAGCGTTGTAAAGGGAAACCCAACCCGGAATTATACGGGCTAAAAGTAGAGCAACTAGCTGATTTGGAGAAGCTAGCTCAGCAAGATTTTATAGACTTATTCTATGGAGATGAAAGTCATGTTTGCAGTACGGGCTATGTTCCTTACGGCTGGCAATTTCCGGGAGAGGAGGTTTTCATACCTGTTGAAAAAGGCTATAAAATTAACGTGTGGGGTCTTATCAGCCGAAGCAATCAAACGCATTGGCTAACGACCGAAGGGAATATTAATGCAAGGTTTGTGTTTACGCAATTAGACGAATTATCCTTTCGCATTCGAAAGCCGACGGTGATTGTAGTAGATAACGCGAGTATTCACAAAGCCCAACTTATCCAGCAGCAATTACCCTTCTGGGAAGACCGGGGATTATACGTATTTTATTTGCCTACTTATTCTCCACACCTCAATCTGGCGGAAACACTCTGGCGTAAACTGAAAAAAGAACAGCTCGACCCAGTTGACTATTCTACCAAAGATACCCTTTTCTATGCAGTTAACCGATGTTTAGCGCAGGCAGGAAATTTATGGAGAATAAATTTCTCCGAATTTAACATGAGCTAATTGTTAACGAGTACTTACCCCCGCTATATTGCAAGCAGCTCTTTTCATCGCTTTCATTTCGTCACTTGTAAGCTTTCCTCTGAAAATCAATTTTTTACTCGCCTTAATCAGCCTGAGCACTGGGCTGCTTTCTCCTGTGATAGAGTGGGCCCCCGGGGTGGCGCTGCACGGCTCCGCTAACCTCACTATTCTCCTCGACGACAAGCCCACTGGTACCAGCAACGGCTAGCAAAAAAATTGAGTCCGCTCTTATGTAGTGGTAGCAGCTTTGAGGAAGCGGGCTGGCCGCCAGCCAAGAGACATTATCCTATCCAGCACCTGCTTATTAACCACGAAAAAATGGTCAATTTCAAGTTCCCTCAGCCAATTTCTGCTTTCGGCCGCTTCGTGCTGCTGTTATTCGCCGCGGTTACCCAACCTGAGGGCTGGCAAGTGCTTGGGCGGCGGACCCTGGACGAAGCGGTACTTATCGGGACCGACTCGGTCTTTATCGTGGGCTTGGTAGCCAGCTTCATCGGGGCCGTCACGTGCGTACAGATTACCTATAACCTAGTCAACCCCTTCGTGCCGATGAGCATGGTGGGCTACATGGTGCGCGAGATGACGATACTGGAGTTAGCCCCCACCATTACCAGCATCGTGCTGGCCGGCAAGGTGGGTTCATCCATCGCCGGCGGGCTGGGCACGATGCGCATCACGGAGCAGATTTCGGCCCTGGATGTGATGGGTATCAACTCAGCCTCTTATCTGATATTACCACGGGTGCTGGCGGCGCTGTTTGTGTTTCCGCTGCTCGTCATGCTGGCCATGAACCTAAGCATCCTGGGCGGCTACGTGGCCAGTCAGGTGCTGGGGCTGATGGCTGGCAACGACTACATCACCGGACTTCGCTACGACTTCGTGCCCTATACAGTGGTTTTCTCCCTCATTAAATCGGTCGTCTTCGCATTTCTGATAGCCAGTATCTCGGCCTACAAAGGTTACACCATGCACGGCGGGGCCCTCGAAGTAGGGCTGGCCAGCACGGCCGCCGTGACCAATTCCATTATTGCCGTTCTGCTAGCCGACTACGTACTAGCCGCCCTCTTACTGTGAAGAAGCTATAGTAGGCGGGAGGGCAGGCACTCGTAAAATAGTGCGCTTCGAAATGGGGGTAGCCGCCTCCTCCTGCATCTGCTTTTAGACGGGTCTGGCGGTCGGAAACACCTGCTGCGTGGTCGTCAGCTCGCCAGTAACACTACCGGCCCGGAGCTTCCGCCATACCCTGCCAATTGCGCCCAACCAATTGGGCCGGAAGCAAGCGTAAGCTTCCTCACTACTTGATAACCAATATGCCACACTCCTTGCTTCGCCCGTGCCCACGGATGCACTGCTTGCCGCGCCACCTGGCGTGGTTGCTCCTTCTGCTCAACTGGCCTGGTCTGGTGCTGGCGCAGTCCAAGCCGTACCGCACCGAAAATGTTATCTTGGTGACGCTCGACGGCATGCGCTGGCAGGAAATATTTGGGGGTGCCAAGGAGCGGCGGCTGGGCCGCGCCGCCGGGCAACGGGTGGCTCCTGAGGCCCGGTCAACGGCCGAGCAGCGCCGACGGGCGTTGCTGCCCTTCTTGTGGGACACGGTGGCCGCACAGGGACAGCTCTACGGCAACCGCGTCTCCGGCAACCGGGTCAATGTGGCTAATTACCAGCATTTCTCTTATCCGGGCTATCAAGAACTGCTCACGGGGTTTCCGAACGCCTGCATCCTCAGCAATGCGCCGGTCGACAACCACTACCCCTCTGTGCTGACCAGCCTCAACCAGGCCCCCGCCTACCAGGGGCGAGTGGCCGCTTTCGCTTCGTGGTCGGTGCTGGGTCACATCCTCAATGCGCCGTGCTGTGACTTTCCCGTGAACGCCGGCTGGCAGCCCGCCGCCGGGCCCGGCCTAACGGCCCACGAGCAGCAGCTCAACGCCTACCTGCGGACATGCCCGCGGCCGTTTGTCCACGTGCGCACCGATACGCTCACTTTTGCTTACGCCTTCGACTACCTCCAGCGCCGGCAGCCGCGGGTACTTTACATCGGCTTCGGCGAGACCGACGAGCTGGCCCACGAGGGCCGTTATGCAGACTATTTAGCGGCGGCTCACGCGGCCGACCACTGTCTGGCGCAGCTCTGGGCCTACGTACAGGCCACGCCGCGCTACCGTAACAAGACGACGCTGCTCATTACCACCGACCACGGTCGGGGCCAGGGCCCCTTGTGGCGCCAGCACGGCTTATGGGTGCCGGGCTCGGGCCAGACCTGGCTGGCGGTGCTCGGACCCGATACGCCCCCCACGGGCGAACAGCGGGGCCGGGGCCAGCTCTACGCCAAGCAAGTAGCCCAGACCCTGGCGCACTTACTGGCCGTCCCGTATCAAGGTGCACGGCCGACGGGTCCGGTTGTGGAGGGCCTGTTCCTAGATTACCCACTGCTAGATTACCCCCTGGCCCGAGGTCGGTAGCTTGTTCGTCCAGCCAAGTGCTACTCCGCGAGGACCAAGCGTACACCACGGGTTCGGCAAGAGCCGTCTCTGGCGTCTGTTCTGCATTTGCTTATAGCTTTCAGAGGCCGGCATCCACCCGCTGCCACCCAACCAGCAGGAAATCAACATCATGACTCTCTTCGGAGAAGCGGCGTTCAAGTTGCTCACATTGGGTGTGCCAGTTAACTCAGCGCGTGCAGGTGGCCATTAAGACATTTTAGAACGCCAGCAAGGGCACCCGTCAGCGGCTGGCCCGCGCAAGGATAATTTACCGCGAATGAAATGATGCCGCCTCACTAGGCACCTAAAACTTCTTGCTGTACCCAGCTCGGCTGGTATTCAGTCTCGTTTTTCCATTTATCTTAAGTATTTCGTCTTATGTCTACCGTTCAAATCAAGAAAAACCGCGCCATTGGTCCCGGCCAACCGTGCTACATCATTGCCGAAATCGGCATCAACCACAACGGCTCGCTCGACCTAGCCAAACAGCTCATCGACGCGGCTGTAACGGCCGGTACCGACGCCGTGAAGTTTCAGAAGCGCACGCCGGAGTTGTGCGTTCCCAAGGACCAGTGGGAAAAAACGCGCGATACGCCCTGGGGCCGCATGAGCTACATCAACTACAAGCGCAAAACCGAGTTTGGCCTTGAAGAATACACAGTCATCGACGACTACTGCAAGGCTCGGGGCATCGACTGGTTCGCCTCGTGCTGGGATGAACCCTCCGTGGATTTCATGGAGCAGTTCCAGCCCGTGCTCTACAAAATGGCGAGTGCTTCGCTCACCGACAAGCCCCTGCTCGACCGCGTGCGGGCCACTGGCCGGCCCCTGATGCTGAGCACCGGCATGAGCACTCAAAGCGAGATAACCGACGCCGTGGCCTACATAGGCCTTGATAACCTGCTGATTGCGCACAGCACGTCGGCTTACCCATGCCCCCCCCAGGAGCTGAACCTACGCATGATTCAGACCCTGACTGCGCAGTTTCCGGGCACGCCCATCGGCTACTCGGGCCACGAAACTGGCTTAAGTACCACCGTAATGGCCGTGGCCCTGGGCGCGACGTTCGTGGAGCGCCACTTTACCCTGGACCGCGCCCTGTGGGGCTCCGACCACGCCGCCAGCGTGGAGCCCGGCGGCCTGGCCAAGATGGTGCGCGACATCCGGGATGCGGAAGCTTCTTTGGGCGACGGCCAAAAATGCGTGTACGCTAGTGAGCTGGAACCGCGTCGCCGACTGCGCCGCGAATTGGCTTCTTAGTTTCAAGTTTGGCCTTGGTTAAAAGTTTGGTCCAAATGCTACATGGGTAGAAAATCAGCTCTCACTCGTCACTTTATCGCCGCAAATTTCTGCTTTTCAAGCACGCTAGCTAATGCTATGTTAATTAGGTCAAGACTTTTAGTTGCCGCTCACTTCGAGGCGGCGTATAGCTTTGCTGGATGAAGCAGTTGCGCACGGGTAGTTATTCAGTTTATACACTGGAAGGGCATCTGGTGTGGCGCACGAAACACCGTTATTAGGTGCTGACCGGCGAGGGGCAACTACGCTGCCGGAACCTATTGCGGCCGGCCTGCAACGCGCTGGACGTGCAGATTCTAAAAGGGGTAGTAAGCAAAGACCACACTCATTTGCACGTACCCAATCCGCCTTCGGTGAGCCTGAGCGAGTTAATGCGGCTAAAAAGACGAAGCGCCAAGTTGCTGTTGCCGGAGTTTCCCGAACTCAAGCGGCGGTACTGGGGCGGGCATTTCTAGGGTATTGGCTACGGGGCGTGGAGTGTGGATAACATCACGGACGAACTCTTGTAGGCGTATTCGAATCAGCACAAAGACTATCCCAATGAGGAGGAGAATTTCATTCTGGAGTAGCCCACTTTCAGTGGCGGCCTTCCAGTCGGCTTTAGCCGAAACCGCTGAATTTCATTCGCTATCAAACCTGTGGACTTCCAGTTCATAGTCGTTAGGTTTCGTAAGGGGCTTACCTGAGGAAACCTGTTTTTTCGAGAAACCTATTGAAACAATGGAAGAAAATAAAACTAGTAACGAAGCCTATTGTCCGATCTATTTAACGGGGCTGCGGGACTCGATGGACCTTCTTTCCGGCAAATGGAAAATGCGTATCATCGGCTCCCTCATCTTCGGCAAAAAGCGCTTCATGGAACTCATCGGTCATGTAGAAGGCATCGCCGCCAAGATGCTTTCCAGCGAATTGCAGCATCTGGAGCTAAATGGGCTCGTTAAACGGATCGTGCTGAATACGAAGCCCATCATGGTGGAATATGAGCTTACCGAATATGGGCATTCGCTCAAGCCTATCATTGACCAAATGGCTACCTGGGGCATCCAGCACCGGATAAGGGTGAATCAGCGGCCTGAACGGCAAGGAAGCGAAGTCTGAGGCTTACCCTGAGTTACAGTTGCAACTTAAGCCGGCCAATTAACTTCCAATTGCCATAGGCGGAGACTTTTGGCATTCCCTTCGGTTCAAAACCCGCTTGGGTAGGATGCGGCAGCGCAGGCCGGGCTAGGTGCGCAGGTGGCTGCCCAGCCGAGCGCCCTAGTAGCTGAGCTACAGACCTTGCTGCGGGTCGGGTGCAAATAAATCGTCAGCCGAGGTTCGGTCCGGCGCACCTTGGGTGAAGCCCGACAAACGGCCATTCACTGGGCTACTCCACAGGATACCTGCCGTTGGTTTCACTAGGGTAGGTAACATGGCTCCCGTTCAGGAGGCTGCTACAAGTCGGTGGGAGTAACTATTCCCTTTCCCAGTCATATTCTTCCGGGGTTTTGCCATGCTGCTGCTCTGCGCTAGGTTTCATGGAGGAAACTGGTTTCCTCCATGAAACCTATGGTATAGAGGCTCTTGCACCGGAGTAATTTTGCCTGAGTCTTTTAGAAGCAGGCTTTTAGTAAAGAACCCAGGGCCTGGCACAGGCTAGCCCGCGCGTTAGCAAATTCCTAATTATCAGCCACGATTTAATAGAAATATTTACAAAATAAAATGGAGAAGAAAATCAAGAAAATAGCTTCCCTGCATTTAGCAGAACAAACCCCGGGTTTTACTTCTACCGGCGTGATGAACGCGGAATATAACACCGAACCTTATTTGGTATTTGGGGAATTTTACATGGACCGGTCCGTTTTCGGGCCTCATGCGCACGCGGGAGTTTCGGTTATGACGTATGTGCTGCCGGATAGCAAAGGCTCCTTTCTGAACCGGGATAGTCTGGGCGACCACACTATTATTGGCCCCGGCGGTGTCCAGGTAACGCAGACGGGAAGCGGTATTTATCACGATGAATTACCGGAAATTCCTGGTACCAATTGCCACGCTTTTCAGATTTGGATAAATCATGGTGCCAAGGACCGGTTGGTGGAGCCGAAAGCCCTGCATCTGCCTGCAAAAGAGGTACCCGAGTTCAAAACCGAGCAGGTTCTGCTGCGGGTAATCCAGGGCAACTACCAGGATTTGCAATCGCCCCTGAAACTGGTGACCGAAACGTTGCTTTTTGATGTCGCCATGCAACCAAATGCTGTCCTTGAATTAGCAGCTATGGAAATGACCTTTATCTACTTGATTTCGGGCAGGATTGTGATAAATGGTAAAGAAATAGCCGGTCGCAGTCTGGTTAAGTTTGCTGATGAGGGCGAGAGCATAGTGGTAACGACGAGCGGGGATAACGCAAATTTTATGTTTGCTTCCGGCACCCCGCACCACGAGCCTATTATTTACGGCGGGCCTTTTGTGATGACCACTCAACAACAAATGCAGGAGACGCGCCAGCGCCAGCAACGAGGTGAAATGGGTTTTTTGCTTCCAGTATAGCCTTCAAATAAGTTGATTGCCTCTTTAATCATTTCCTCTTTTTAGTCACCCTATTTTTATTTTCTGCCGTGCAGATACTCCAAATCCTATCCAGCCCCCGCGGGACCGATTCGTACAGCAACCAACTCAGCAACGCGATGGTAGCCAAGCTCGTGGCGGCCAACCCCGGTAGCACCGTGCGGGTGCATGACCTCGCTAACAAGCCCTTCCCGCACCTGGAAGAGGCCCAATTGAAGTCGTTCTTCACCCCTACGGAGCATCGCAGCCCCGAGCAGCAGCAGGCCATTCGCCACTCCGACGAGGCCATTACCGAAATCATGGCCGCCGACACTATCGTGATTGGGGCACCGCTCTACAATTTCGGCATCCCCTCGACGCTCAAGGCGTGGATTGACCACATCGCCCGCGCCGGCGTCACGTTTCGGTACTCGGCCACCGGGGCCGAAGGGCTGGTGAAAGGTAAAAAAGTGTACGTGGCAATGGCCAGCGGGGCCGTTTATTCCGAAGGCCCCTGGGCAAGTGCCGATTTTGTGTCTCCCTACCTAAAAACTATCCTGGGCTTCCTGGGCATGACCGACCTGACCGTCGTTCGGGTGGAAGGCGTCAATATGCCCGACCTGAAGGAAAAGGCGTTGGAAAAAGCAATAGCCAGCTTCTACGTGTGAAGCATTAACCATTCTAAAGGCTCCTTCTCTAGCCGGATTACCCCGCAAAAAAGAGCTGCTCAGCAGCGGCCCTTTTTTGGGGGTAATCCGGCTAAAGCGCTTATTTACATACTACCCGGCCCTGCGGAGCAGGGCTGTCCTGCAACGCAGCACACGCTACGGGCCAGGCGGAGTCTTCGGGGTAGAGCGTGGTGCGTAGGTAAGCCCACGTAAGCTGCTGAACCAGCGCCACGCGCTCAGGGTTTTCATCCGTCGTTTCCGCCACATCATAGCCCGTAATGCCCCCGAGCAAATGCTCGCCGCCCACTACCGTCACCAAGCATTTAGGGCTGGGGCTCAGGTTATAGGGGTCGGCGTGCCAATCTGCCCCGCGCGTCGTGAGGTGGGGCGAGCTATCCTGGTCGCCCATCACCACGAGGGCCGGCGTCGTCATCTCGGCGAAGCTGGGCTGCCGGAAGAAGGAAAAATTCTCCGTGGCAAACGCACTGAGGGCCACCCCGCCAGCGCCAGGCGCCGACAACAGCACCCCCGCTTTGATGCGCGGCTCGGCCAGCGTTACCACCTCGCCGTTTGCCGGGTCGGTCAGCTGCGCCCCTAGCAGCATGCCAGCCGTGTGACCGCCCAGGGAGATGCCCGCGACCGCAATCCGCGTGTGGTCCAGACGCCCGCTGAGCAGCGGAACAGACGCTTCCAGGTCGGCGAGTTGGTCGATGATGTGCGTCATGTCTTCCACGCGGGACCGCCAAAACAAGGGCCAACCGGGCGTTTCCGGGCCCAAATCCAAGGTTTTGGAATCCAGATGGGTCGGCTGGATTACGACGAAGCCGTGCGCCGCCCAGTAATTGGCCAGTGGCGCGTTGCCGTTCAGCGAGGCGAGGTTATTCGACCGGCCATGACCGTGCGAGAGCAGTAGGATGGGCAGCGCCTGCCCGGTGGCAGGCGCGGAGATGCGCAGGTGCAGCGCGGCGACGCGCCCCGGTGCCGCGAGCACTACCGGGCTGATGGAGATGACGGGCGTAGCGTCGCTGGCAGCGGCCTCGCCCCGGCCAGGGGCCGGCGGCGAGGTGGTGGGGGTTGGGTTCATGTCGTTGCGTGGGTTACCGGCCGGCGGTACTACTGGCCGCTTTTTGATAACGCAAAGTTTCACTTGCCCGGAGATTGCTGGTTAATGATAATCAAACCAAAAAGTATGATTATCAAACTTTACGCGCTCGGTATGAGGTCGGGATGAGGCCGGTCACGCGCTTGAAGTAATTATTAAAATAAGTGGAGTATTCGAAGCCCAGCCCGTCGGCAATGTCAGCGATGCTCCACGTCGTATGTTGCAGCAGCGCTTTGGCCTCCAGAACCAGGCGCTCCGCAATGTGGACGGAGGTCGGTTTGCCGGTGACTTCCTTCACCGAACGATTGAGGTAGTTGACGTGCACCGAAAGGCTACTGGCATAGCTTTGGGCCGTTCGCAGGCGCAGCGGATGGGCGGGGCTTTCGATGGGAAATTGCCTTTCCAGCAGTTCTAGAAACAGCTGGGTAATCCGCCCGGCGGCGTTTTTTTGGGGCAGCCCCTTTGGTGACGACTGCATCCGCAGGGCTTCCTGGATAAGGAGGGCCAGATAGGTTTTAATCAGCTCATCTTTATGCGCATAGCCCCCATTATGCACCGCCAGTAGCTGCTGAAAAAGAGCCGTCATGAACGCCGCTTGTTCGTCATTTAGCAGAATAATGGGGGGGGCACCTATATGAAATAAGGGGGACTGCTGTAGTCCTGCCGAGTGCTTTCTGCCCGCTAGGAAAGCATCGGTGAACAGACAAGCATACCCGTTGTTTTTGGTAGAATGATGCACCGCCGAATTCGGCACTAGCGGATTGCCAAGAAATAAAAAGGTGCCATCCAGTCGCGTACTTTCCTCCCCGTGGCAGATGGTCATCTGACCGGTTACCAGCACTATTTTATAAAAATCCCGGCGGCTAGAAGTTGGGGAAGAATGGACAGGTTCCGTAATTTTGTACGCTTTGAAGCCTTGCAGCTTTAACTCATCAAGGGGGAAAGCTGGCCACTCAGAGGCTGAATTACTAGTCATCCCACAAAGTTACTAGAATCAAACCTTCTCTTGCTGGCTGGGAACCAGCTAAGAAACGCTTAGGCACGATAAGCTTGTCACTTTGGTCACCGGGGCAAACCAAGGCATAGGCCCCCAACTTGTGCAGGGCCTCGCGGCGCACAAGTTGGGGGCCGGTCAGTTGGTCAGTTAACTTGACGTGGTCCAGTTACGCTGGACAGTTTAGGGCACTAAGTTGGAGAGCATCAAAAAGTGTGGGGCAGTTGGACCAGCGACCAACGGCAGAGCTTTCGCCGACAGGTTTCAAAAGATTGGTGACCGCGACTGCCCCACACTTTTTGATGCTCTCCAGTAGTACCTCCTTGAACTGGCGGACCAGTCTGTGGCTTACCCAGTAGCACTAATCCGTATCGGCCACTACCTCGTTGATAGCCGTCAGCCGGGCCACGACCCGCGCCAGGCCCGCCCCCGTACCATCCAGCTCGACCGATACCACAAGCGGGTGCTTTGCCGGCCGGGGCAGGCCTTCGCCTTTGGGCGCGCTACCCTCGCTGGCTTTGCTTATACCCCCCGGTGCGGCCGGCGCCAACTGCTGGGTAAGGTCCTGGCTCCGGAGCGCTTCAATACTTACCTGAAATATCTGAGCCAACTTGGTCAGTGCATCGAGCTTGGGCGTGGACTTGCCATTCTCGTAGCGGCTAATCGTGTTGTAATCCGTGGCGAGCTGGTCGCCCAGTTCGGACTGCGATAGTTCAGCGCGCCGCCGTAAAAAGCGCAGGTTTTTAGCAAAGTACATGACTATCCGGAAAATCAAGCGAAATTACCGGCCTGTAAATCTGTATTTTACTGCAAATTGCTAAATTTTATCTTGCATAATGCAGCTTTCGGAGCCTAATTTGCTGCATCTTACAACAGTGATTTAGCACGAGTAGGCCCCTGTCTTTTTGCCCACCTGGCGGGTAGCGTAGCCGCTCACTCAGACTGCGTTAGGGATACCTGCCCGCTGTTTTGCGCTAGCCATTTCTACGCAATCCTGGCGGGTTTCCACCACCGAGCCGGCTAACGGGGTAGGACAGTTCCGCCTGGCTACTTGCTTTTATCGTTCCGCTTCTCATGTCCGTAGTTCCCCCTGAAGGCCTAACTGGTTTGCCCTTCGCCCAGGCCTCTCCTTTCCTGCGCTCCCAGGCGATGGCCACTGCGCACCAGATTCTGGGAGCGGCCTACCCCTTTGTAGTGGAGGCGCAGTGGCACCAGGCCTTTGATGACCTGCAATTGCCGCTCTTCCGGTTCGGCGACGGACCAGCCAGCTTCTCCACAGATGGCCTCGCGGCGCTGGTGCAGTATCTCGAAACCCGGTACCGGGCTACTGCGGCGGCGGCACCGACGGCGGCCGCGGCGCCTCCTCCTGCGGTTGTGGCGGTGCAGCCGACCAAGCAAACCTATTCCATCCACCCCGACCTGGTCACGCGCTTGGAGCGCGTCAGCTACTGGTGCCGGCAGACCCGCAGCCGACTGGTCAACCAAGCGCTGAGCCAGTTACTAGACCAATACCCGGAAGCCAGCGTCCCCGTGCCGGAAGCCTAGGAACTGTTCTCAATTAAGGAGTTGTTTATATTTCCATGAACGCAGACCGCACGTTATTGACTGATGCCATGTGGCAGGAGTTATCGCCTCTTTTGCCAGGGCAAGCCGGGGACTGTGGTGTGACAGCTACGGACACGCGGGGCTTCGTGGAAGCAGTGTTGTGGCTGGGCCGCACCGGTGCTCCTTGGCGCGACCTGCCACCCCACTTGGGCCAGTGGCACCGGGTGTACGTGCGGTTTGCTCGGTGGCGGGATAAAGGGACGTGGGAATTGGCAACAGCTTGGTTGATACGCAACAAGCGCCAGATTCCGCGTTCCCAGCAACGCCAAGTGCAGGTGGATTCCACGGTGATTCGGGTGCATCAGCACGGGACGGGGGCTGAAAAAAAAACGGCGAACAGGGAGTAGGTCGTAGCCGGGGTGGGAATACGAGCAAAATTCATTTGGTGAGTGACGGGGCCGGGGACGTGTTAGGCTGGCAGGTCACGGCCGGGCAGGCGGGGGACGCGCCAGCGGCGGCTTCCTTGCTCGCGCCGTGGGTAGCCCCGGCCCAAGAGGTGCTGGGCGATGCCGCCTACGACAGCGATACCTTGCGCGCGCTAATTGCCGAAGCCAGGGCCAATGCGGTTATCAAACCGAACCCGCGCCGGAACAACCCGCCGCATTTCGACCCCTTGGCGTATCGGAAACGCCATCACATTGAACAGACCTTCAGTAAGTTCAAGCAATTCCGACGCATTGCCACACGCTATGATAAACTAGACCGAACATTCGATTCATTTATCTGCTTACGTGTCATTACACTGTACCTTAATTGAGAACAGTTCCTAGTCTGCGGTTATTGGTTAGCCAGCTGATGCTTCGTTCAACTAGCCAGCGCGTCGCGTGAATACAGAATTTGCCCACTTGGCGAACTACTTTTTGGGGCACGAGGACTTCAATCCCATATAATTTGGCCATTTGCTCGACAAACTCCCCGCGAAATCCGCCATCAATGAAGATTCTTTTGACCTGCTTCAGCAGGGGATGGTGGGCCAGTTTCGCCCACCAGGCCAGGGCACTTTGCCCGTCGTGGGCGTTCGCCGGCAGCACGAGCGTGGCCAGGGTGGCCCCCGTGGTGTCGATAAGGACAAACCGCTTGCGGCCTTTGATTAATTTGCCGCCATCGAAGCCGACGGCTTCCGTGCCAGTGGCCGAGTTTTTGACGCTTTGCGAGTCGAGGATGAGGGTGGTGGGTTCAGCTTTTTTTTTCAGCGGCGGGGTATTTTTCGCGGTAATCAACTACTAAGCAAAGATTTATGTTTTCCCACGTGCCGTCCTTGCCCCACTTGGCGAAGTAGTAGTGGACCGTATTCCAGCAGGGGAACTCGCCGGGCAAATCGCGCCAGCCACACCCATTTTTGAGCACGTATAAAATGCCATTTAGTACTTCTTGCAAGGGCCATTTGCTGCGCCGCCGCACCGTAATTAACGGCTCGATGCGTTGCCAATCAGCCAGGTCCAGGTCGGAGGTATATTTTTTTATTCTCATTAGTGATTGTCACGATTAAATCAGCCACAAAGTTAACTTAAACAGCTTCTAAGCAATCATACGAGTAACTGGACAAAGAAATACGGTAAGGGGGGTGTTGTTAAACAAGTAGGGTAAAACCTCCGACTCAGCCGCGCAACTAGCTAATCTCCATGTTTAGCGCGCTGGTTGATAGGGCATTACTTGGTAAGAGGGCGAAATGATAGTCTTAACGTTCGTTTTTGCTACCCGTTCTAGATTGCGTTAAGGAGCGTGAGAGCATCAAAAAGTGTGGGGCAGACGGCCTAAGCACGTATCAATAGTGGTTCTATTGGCAGTGGCCAAGAGCAGGGTGATTTTGCCTGCCCCACACTTTTTGATGCTCTCCAAAACCGTTATCCGCGTCGCCGAGCAGGAACTCGGGGTGAGCCTCGAAAAAAAGTCCGTTACCAAGTAGTCCAACTCCTGCGAGTAAGCCATCCGCGGTTTTGCCTGCGGCGGATGAGCGGGCTATTTAGGTTCAGCCGGCAGGCGTACTACCAACACGAGAATCAGCAATTCACCAGCGAAGAGCGCGACCAGCGCGTGTTGGAGCTGGTGGCCCAGGTGCGGGAAGACCACCCCCGCATGGGTGGCAAGAAGCTGTACTATCTGCTGAAGGAGCCATTGGTCAGTCAAGGCATTAAGCTGGGCCGCGATGCCTTATTTAATCTACTGGCGGCCAATAACTTGCTCATTCGGCAGCGCAAGCGCAAGACGATTACCACCTTCTCCCGGCACCAGTTCCGCAAGTATCCGAACCTGATTAAACTACTACCGGCTGTAAGCCGATAGAATTAGATTCGGCTGAAGCCGACTAAAGTTGGGCAGTAGTAGCAAACGCTTCGGCTCACTCAACATCGTTCTCCTGCTAAGTTGAGCTAAAGCCTTCGCCTAAAGGCGAGGGCTTTACCCCCAGAATCTGACATTAAAAAATAAAAGCCCCGCTTTATAAACAAGGCTTTTGATTGTCTAACAAGATATTGCTAGGCGTGCATCAGCACAAATTCAGCAGGAATTTGAAGCTTGGCGTGTAAGCGCCGGCCTAAGTCCATGTTCACGGCCCGCTTGCCATTGAGCACTTCACTTAGGCGGCTGTTCGTAATACCGAGTAACTGCGCCAGGTCCTGCTTTTTTAGGCGGTGCTCAAACATATAGCGCTCCATGCGAAAAATGAGCGAATCCGGCCGTACTGGCGCGTGGCCGTGGCTATCTTCATACGCTTCGAGGGCATTGCCCAGCGCTTCCATTTCCGATAGGTTATCGGGGTTGTTACTATCGAGGGCTTCCAAGCGGCTCATACCCACTTGGTACGCTGCATCATTTTGGATAGTCATTTTTACAGTTTTTAAAATTTACAATTTACTAAGAGATAATTTCTTAGCTTACAAATTCGCTATGTCAGTAATGCGGTCATACTCCGCGTGCGTGCCGATGAAGCGGATAAAAATCTGGCCGGTAAATGCGGGCAACTGTGAGTAATTAATCTTGACAACCACGCGGTAGCGGTTGCGCAATAAATTAAAAACCCAACGGTTGTTCCCAACGTGGGTAGCGCTCGGGTCAAAAGCCTTTATTTCAGCGGCATTGGCCCAATTCGCGGCGCTCATATCGTCGTAGAGTTCCAGAATAGCATTCGCTACGTCTAGGTGTTCAATAGCATATCTTCTTACTTTTTCTTTGCTTAATACATTCATAATCTGTTTATTAATTTATTTTATTTCCTATCTCATAGTTGGCTTTTTAGTGGCTAACACGACAAAGTTACAATAAATTTACCATAATCGAAAATAATTTACAATTAACAAAAATGCTGCGCTTACTCTCGCGGTGGATTTGGTCTTCTTGTGGCAGCGGGGGCTAAAATTATACTAAACCCATTTGGACCATTGTGTTAGCACATTGCCGCTTGCAAATGCTTGCGGTAGCGTTTGACGCGAGAGAAACTGGTGCTGGTTAGGCCCTACCGTTTCAGTTACGGACAGGCCTTTGTCCGGCGCTTTTCTCACCTTGGTCAGGTTCTGGGCTTTCGTTGGTCTCTAACCGCCCCGCCCGGCGCTACGCGGCGGGCAGCACCAGCACGGGTATTGGGCTATGCAGCAGCACGTGCACCGTTACGCTGCGGTGAAACAACTCGCCCAGGAAGCTGCGGGGGCGCGCCACCAGTACTACCCAATCGAACCCGCCGCCGGCCACGGCCTGCAAGATGCCGCCCGCCGGCGTAGCGTGCACCAGGCTTTGGGTGCGCAGGCCGGTAGTCAGGTCCAGGGCGAGGCCCGTGCGCTCCAGCGCCTCGCGGGCGGCGGCCGTGCCGGCCGCCGCGCTCGCCTCATCGGAGCCGACGTGCAGCACGGTCAGCTCCGCAGGCAGCGCATCGAGCAGGTGCCGGACGAGGCTCGCGTGCGTGCCCAGGCTAACCACTTCAGCATCGAGGGCCCATAGCACGCGGTGCGGGATGATGGGGCGGGTGGGGGCGGGCACCACCAGCATGGGCTGCGGGGCGTTGCGTAAGATGTCCAGTGCGGCGCTCGACACCAGCGCGTCGGGCGTGGCGTCGGTGTTGCGGTGGCCGAGGACGACCAGCGCGGGCTGGTGGCGGCGCAAGGCATCGGCCACTGCTTCGGCTACCCGGCCGTGCGCCGCTTCGGCCACTACGGGCGCGGTAAGCTCTCGCGTCAGGCTTTCGAGCGCCAGGTCGATGGCCGCCTGGCTGAGCTTATCTACCCGGCCGGTGAGGTGCTCAGGGTCTAGGAGCGAGTCGCGGCGCACGTGCAGCAGCACCAGTTGCGCGCCGATGGCCCCGGCCAGCGCGTCGGCGTAGGCCAGGGCGTGGTCGGCGGGTTGGAAAAAATCGGTGAGTACCAGCAGCGAGAGCGTCATTTTGTAAGGGGGTAGGGAAACGCTGGCAAAGAACCGGGCGTAGCTGGCCCCTTGCTATGTTTAGTATCAGCCCTACTGCCTGATTTTAATCATGGGCTGGGCCGGGTGGCTAATGGAACCTTGCAGCCTCTCAGGCCCACCGCCTTACGCTTGACTATCAAAGCGCTAGGGAGGGAAGCTTTTTCACCCACCAAGTTTATGACCCAGTCTATTTCGCCCGCCGCCCGCCACGCCTACCTGGTGGGCGGCGGCATTGCCTCGCTGGCCGCAGCGGCTTTTCTCCTTCGTGACGGGCAGCTACCGGGGGCGAATATTCATATTTTTGAAGAAGCCGAGCTGGTCGGCGGCAGCCTCGACGCGGCCGGGCAGGCCGACCAGGGCTACGTGATGCGCGGGGGCCGAATGCTGAACTTCAGCTACCGCTGCACCTACGAGTTGCTGGCCTCCATCCCGTCGCTGGCGCACGCGGGCCAGTCGGTGCGCGACGATATTATGGCCTTCAACGAGCAGCTCAAAACCCACGCCCTGGCGCGGGTGGTGGACCGCGCCGGCCACATCGTGGACGTGACCTCGATGGGTTTCACCGAGCCCGACCGGCTCGCCATTGTGGAGCTGCTGGCCATGCCCGAGCACCTGCTCGGTACCAAGCGCGTGGATGAGTGGTTTAAGCCCGGCTTTTTTGAGACGAATTTCTGGTTTATGTGGGCCACCATGTTTGCCTTCCAGCCCTGGCACAGTCTGGTGGAATTCAAGCGGTATTTGCTGCGCTTCTTGCAGGAGTTTCCGCGCATCGACACGCTGGCGGGCGTTGACCGCACGCCGTATAACCAGTTCGATTCCATCGTGTTGCCCATCCTGACGTGGCTGCAAGAGCAGGGGGTAGACTTCCGGCTGGGCAGCCAGGTAACGGACCTGGATTTTGCGCCCCACGCCGATACCAAAACCGTAGTGCGCGTGCACTACACCCGCGACCAATCGTCGCAAACCCAGGACGTGCAGCCCCACGATTTGGTGCTGGTCACCAACGGCTCGATGACGGCCAACTCGACGCTGGGCACCATGAGCACCGCGCCCGTGCTCAACGCCGCGCCCGGCGACGGGGCCTGGGCCCTGTGGGAAACCCTGGCCCAGAAATACTCCGACTTCGGCCGGCCCTACGTCTTCGACCAGCGGCTGGATGAGTCGATTTGGGAATCGTTTACGGTGACCAGCCACGGCACGCTGTTTTTCGATTTGATGGAAAAATTCTCGGGTAACCAGGCTGGCACCGGGGCGCTGGTCACGCTCAAAGATTCCAGCTGGCTGCTGTCGGTGGTGCTGGCCTACCAGCCGCACTTTATCAACCAGCCGGCCGGCGTAACGGTGTTTTGGGGCTACGGGCTGTTTCCGGATAGGGTAGGGAACTACGTGCCCAAGAAGATGAGCGACTGCTCGGGCGAGGAGATTCTGACCGAATTGCTTAATCACCTGCATTTTACGGCGCAGCTGCCGGCCATTATCGCCGAGGCCAACTGCATTCCGGCGCTGCTGCCCTACATCACCAGCCAGTTTTTGACCCGCGCCCCCGGCGACCGGCCGCCGGTGGTGCCCGCGGGCTCGACCAACTTCGCCTTTCTGGGCCAGTTCACCGAAATGCCTGATGATGTGGTGTTTACCGTGGAGTATTCCGTGCGCTCGGCCCAGCTGGCAGTGTATGAGCTGTTGCAGCTCGACAAGCAGCCCCCAGCGATTTATAAAGGGCAGCACAGCCCGAAAGTGCTCTACGATGCCCTGCAAACCATGCACCGCTAAGCGATAGCATAAGATGTTGTTTAACTGTTTGTTAACCCTCTTTTATTTTGACCATGAACGTCACCGTTTTTAGCACTATGTCCTTTGAGCGCTCCTTTTTGGAGCAAGCCAACGCGGGCCGGCACCAGCTGCATTTTTATGAGGCGGATGTGGCGGACCAGACCGTGCCGCTGGCCCAGGGGTCGCTGGCGGTCAGCGTGGCGGCCAACGATAACCTGGCGGCCCCCACCCTGGAGCGGCTGGCGGCGCACGGCGTGCGCTACGTGCTGGTGCGCGCCACCGGCACCGACCAGGTAGACCTGCCGGCCGCCCACCGGCTGGGCCTACGCGTGGCCCACGTGCCCGATTACTCGCCCCACGCCATTGCCGAGCACGCCGTGGCCCTGATGCTGGCCCTGGCCCGCCACCTGCGCCAGGCCGACCAGCAGCTGCGCGCCAACGACTTTTGCCTCGATAAACTCATTGGCTTTGAGCTATATGGCAAAACGGTGGGCATCGTGGGGGTAGGGCACATCGGGGCCGTGCTGGCGGGCATCCTGCACGGCTTCGGCTGCCGGCTGCTGGGCGAAGACGTGCAGCCCAACGACGAGCTGTGCCGACGCTACGACCTAGAGTACGTGGCCCTGCCCGAGCTGTGCGCCCAGGCCGACATTATCAGCCTGCACACGCCCCTGACGGCCCAGACCCGGCACCTGTTCAACGACCAGGTATTGGGCCAACTGAAGCCCGGCGCGATGCTCATCAACACCGGCCGGGGCGGCGTGCTCGACACGGCCGCCGCCCTGCGGGCCCTCGACAGCGGCCGGCTCGGCTACCTGGGCCTGGACGTGTACGAGGGGGAGCAAGGGCTCTTTTTTGCTGACCACACGAAGGACCAGCTACGCGACAAAGTGTTTGCGAAGCTGCTCACCTACCCCAACGTGCGCGTGACCGCGCACCAGGGCTACCTCACCCGCGAGGCCCTGACCAGCCTCGCCACGGCCGTCGTGGCCGGCCTCGATGCCTGGGCCGCGGGCCAGCCCGCGCCGCACGAGCTGTAGGGCCAACGCGAGGCACCGGCTGACCGCCGCGGGCTGGTCCACCGGCCCTACCCCCGTTCTCAACTGCTAGCGCTGCTAACAGGCTTTAGGGCCCCGCGGCCTAGCGAAACGAATGTAAGCGCATCCGGGGGATAGCCAGACCACCTGCTACAGAGCGCCGCGCCGGGGCCGCCCGGCCATGACGATAATCAGCTACCGGCTTGCTAATCGTCATGGCCGGGCGGCCGGGTAGCTGGCACCTTTGTAGGGCAAGAAGCTTAGCCGGTGAACCTGGCCGCGTGAGCGGCCCGGCGGCTAAACCGGCGCGGCGCTGACGTTAGCCGCCGCGCTTCGCTAACCCAATCACTTTTCCCATTTCCCTCACTCTCAACCACAAAAGTCATGATGTACGGTAATTATTTCTGGGGTATGAACTTCGTTTGGTGGTTCATGTGGATTATGCTACTGGTCTGGATTTTTGCTACTCCCTTCCGCATCCCCGGCCAGCGCCACCGGCCCGGCACCCCGCTCGACGTGCTGCGGATGCGCCTCGCGTCGGGGCAAATCACTCCCGAGCAGTACCAGGAGCACATGCAGCTGCTGGACACGGGCGAGCTGCGGCGCGGCTGATACGGCCCCGCCGCCGGCCGCACTAAGCCGCGTCTGACCGTTCAGCCAGTCTGTAACGGGACTTACGCCCGGCGTGCCAGCCCATATTTTTCCCCAGCGAAACCTGGCGAGAAATATGGGCTGGCACGCCGGGCGTAAGTCCTGTTAAACAGCTTAGGTACGTAGTCCCACGTACTCCTTACTTAATCACCTGCGCCGCTACGTCGAAGGTGGCGGCGGGGGGTTGGGGGTTCATGGCGGCCAGGGCGGCCACTACGATTTCGGCCACGGCCAGGTCGCGGGCGCGTTTGCTGTTAGCGGGAATGACGTACCAGGGGCTGTCGAGGGTCGAGGTGGCGGCCAGGGCTTCCTGGTAGGCCACCTGGTAGCTGTCCCAAAGGGCGCGCTCTTTCAAGTCTTCGGGCTCAAATTTCCAGCGCTTTTTAGGTTTGTCGAGGCGGGATTGCAGGCGCTTGGCCTGTTCCTCCTTCGAGATGTAGAGGAAGAATTTGATGACGTGGGTGCCGCTGCGGGTTAGTAATTGCTCAAAGTTGATGATGTCCTGGTAGTGCTGCTGCCAGGTCAGGGGCTGGATGAGGCCGTGCACTCGCGTCACGAGCACATCCTCGTAGTGCGAGCGGTTGAAGACCCCGATGCGGCCTTTGCCCGGCGTGTGCTGATGAACGCGCCACAGAAAATCGTGGGCCAGCGCTTCGGCGCTGGGCTGCTTGAAAGCCGCCACCTCGATACCAACCGGGTTTACGCCCGTGAGCAGTACCCGGATGGTGCCGTCCTTGCCGCCGGTATCCATTGCCTGAAACACGAGCAGCAGGCTGCGGCGGTCCTCCGCATAGAGGTTTACCTGGTAGTCGCTGAGTTGCTTGCGCAATTCGTGCTGGCGGTGGCGCAGCTTTTTTTGGTGGTGGGAAAACGGCTCGGTATTGCTCGGGTCAATGTCGGCGAGGCGGAACGGGACGCCGGGCTGCACCCACACGGCGGGCGTGGCGGGGTCAGTGTCCAAATGAGCGGTGGTATTCATGGATAAAGGAAAAAGGGTGGGGTAGGGGGCAGCCATTATTGACCACCCAATCGGTAACTAAAAAAGGTCGGCCGTAACGTTGTCTTTTGAGTGGGGAGTGCCTTAAAGCTGGGCTTAAAAAAAGCCCCACCAACGTTAAATTGGTATCCCGAGCGCTAGTAAGCCAGGTTAATCACTAGGTCGTTGTCCACGTCCCAGGCACCGGCCGCGTGGGCAGCGCGGCCGGCCAGGTCGCGGTCGTGCCAGGTATCGACGGTGCCCGTGAGGGTAGCCCGGCCTTGCTCCACCCCTACCTCGATAGCCTGGCTGTGCAGGCTCGGCGACCAGAACAGCCGGCTGCGGATGCGCTCGGCCAGGGCGAAGTCGGCGTTGGGGCGGGCCAAGCCGGGCTTCCAGGACGTCTGGTAGGCGTCGAAGTGGCCGTTGCCGGGCACAGTTATCCAGTTAGCTATTTCGGCGACCCCCTTGACCCCGGCGGCGACCCGGCCGGCCTGGTCCTGCTCGAAGTAGTTGCTGACCTGCCCGTAGAGCTGGGCCTTGCCGTTGCGCACGTGCACGCTGAATTCGTCCAGGCCCACGTAGGGGTCGCGGGCCAGCGCCTCGCGGATGGTGTGCCCGATGTAGAGGTCGGGAATGAACCAGGGCGTGCGCACTTTCAGCAGATTGAGCACGTCCGTGACGCCCACCACGTGGCGGGCATCGCGCTCGGCGTGCTGCTTGGCGAGCAGGTTGCTCACCGGGCCGCTCAGCGTGACGACGCCGTTACGCACCAGTATCAGCGGCTGGTAGGCCCGCACGCGGGGGTCGAAGCGAAAGGCCGCCCGCACGGCCTCGGCAATGTCCTCGTCGGAGCGCGGCGCGTACTTGTCGCCCCGCAGGTCGCGGTGGGCGGCCCAGTGCAGTATGTTCAGGGCGCGGATGTCCACGTGGGTCGCGCCGGCCTGGTAGGCGGTGGCTTCCGCCTGGGCCAGTTCGGCGGGGGTGCCCACGGTACCCGACAGATAGACCGCCCGGTCATGGGTGCGCACGTCCACCAGGGCGGCATTCACGCGAACATCCCAATCCAGTGCCTCCCGCACTTGGACCGTGATTTCATGGTCGGAGTTTTGTAGGCGGTCCCAGCTAATGGTCAGCTCATCGGCCACTAGGCGGCGCACGCCGCGCACGCCGCGTCCCACGTGCAGCACCAGCGCCTTTTCGGCCCAGCTCTGTACGGTGCCGGTCAGCGTAACTACCCCGTCGCTGGCGGCGACGAGGACATTATAGAAGCTCGTGGCGGGGTCAGTAGCCAGGGCGCTGGCTACCGAGGCTTGCAGCTCGGCATCGGGTACGGTGGGCGTGCTGATGAGCACGTCGTTGACGACCCCGCGTACCCCGCGCAGGGCCAGGGCGATATCCTCGGCCCGCTCCCTGGAGAGCAGGTTGTCGGTAATGCCGGTTAGCTTAACAATACCCTCATGGGTTTCGACGTCAAGTAGATGCGCGCTCACCCCTTTTTGGGTAAGGTACAGCAACTCCAGGGCGGTGGTAATGTCACCATCGGCCAGGTGGTCAGTGGGCGGTGCTACAATTTCGAGAGTTTGCACGAGGGGGGTAAGGGAAAAATGGGAATAGGATGAGTGGGGAGACTATCTCCGGGGCCGCCCGACGGGGGCAGGCCCAAAGGTTCGCCCGCCGCCCGCCGCGGCCCAATGACTAGCAGCCGGCGATTACCTGACATTGGTCAGGACTGGGGAGTAGCTGGCGTTTTCGGCCCGTGGGATTGTCACCTTACGCTGTCGCGGCTGGTGATTTCCCGCCCGTGCCGCAGGTTGGGGCCCCGACATTTCCGCGAAAAGCCAGGGCCGTGAAGGTGGCCCGATAACCTGCGCGTGAACTTGACAATAATCACTAAACGACTATGGACTGTAAGTCCATAGGTTTGAAAGCGAATGGAATTCGGCGGTTTCGGCTAAAGCCGACTGAAAGAAGCCACTGAAAGTGGGTCGCTTTAGAATAAAATTCTGCTGGCTAAACGCTGGCGTCGGTCATTGAGCAAATAGCAATAACTAACTGACAATCAAAAATTAAACAGCCTTGCCTGAACAAGACCGGCAAAAGTGAGTAGCAACTAAAGTCTTGCCCTAAAGGGCATAGCTTTAACTAGCGTACTTGAAAAGTAAATCAGCTGATTTTGCTCATGCTCGCTAGTTCGACCAAGCCCCAATTTTGCTCCCTAAGCCGGGAGTCCCAGTTGGCTAGCGGCGGCGACGCGCCCGGCTATCGTTCGCGCCGGCTGGCTGGCCCGCCCATTTTTCTGCTACCCCGTGAAAGCCCCCGTCCTGCTCGTACACACCGATTTTTCTCCGGCCGCCGACCACGCCCTAGCCTACGCCACCAGACTGGCCAAGCCGCTGGGGAGCCGTCTCGTGCTGCTGCACGTGCGCCGCGACTCCCCGCTGAACCCCGATGCCCTGCCGGGCGATGACGGGTTTGCCCACCTGAGCACGGCCGATACGGGGGTAGCTCTGGGCAGCTTCGCCCACGGCCGGCCCGTGCCGGTGGTGGCCGAGGTGGGCCACGGCCGGCTGCTGCCCACCATTACCGAGGCCGCCGCACGCCATCAGCCCCTGCTCATTGTGCTGGGCCGCCCCAACCACGACGACTTGCCCGATGCCCTGAATGACTCCACGGCCCTGGAAATCCTGCGCCACGCCCCCTACCCCCTGCTGGTGGTGCCGCCCGCCCTGGCGCGCCCGGCCCCGCCGCGCCGCCTGCTGCTGGCCGCCGACGGCGAGCCCTTTGCGCTGGGCAGCTACGCCGACCCGGTCCGCCACCTGCTCGGGGCCTTGCACGCCGAGCTGACCGTGCTGCACTGCGCCCCCGACGCGGCGTTGGCCGCCGCTACCGCCGCCACGGCCCTGGCCTCGGTGGAGCAAGCCGGCCTGGCCCTGGGGCTGCCGCCGGCCCGCGCCCGCCAAGTGGAGGCCGCCGACCCGGCCGCGGGCATCCTAGCCGCCGCCCTCCCCGCCGACTACGATGCCGTGGTGCTGCTGGCCCGCCGCCGCAGCGTGCTGGGCCGGCTTTTTCACCGCGGCGTAACGACCAAGGTGCTGCTACACTGCCCATTGCCGCTGCTGGTACTGCCGGTGGAGTAACGCTTTTTTCATCCTTCATTTCTTACCTGTGGAACTCTACCACCTCCTTTACGAGAGCCAGACGCTGGGCGAATTCGGCGAGGCCGAGCTGGCCGCGCTGTTGCGGCGGGGCCGGGCGCACAACCAGGCCGCTAACATCTCGGGCGTGTTGCTGCACACGGCCGATGGCCAGTTTTTGCAGGTGCTGGAAGGCCCCATAACGGCCGTGCGGCACCTCTACTACCACGTTATCCTGTCCGACACCCGCCATTTTCACTGCCAGGTGATAAGCGAGGGGCCGTGCGCGCAGCGCAGCTTTGCCGGCTGGGCGATGGGCTGCCGCCTGGCCCGGCCCGACGACCTGCGCACGCTGCTGGGCGAAGCACCGGCCAACGACCTGGGGCTCACCCACCGGCCCTACCCCCGCCCGCAGCTGCTGGCGCTGTTGGAAAGCTTCGTGGCGCAAGGCTCCGTCGAAACGGGGCCGGCGCATGCGCTGGATAGCCAGTCCACCCGCCACCGCTAACCCCGTTTCGCCCGTGGCGCTACTCGCTAATATTCGTCTGTTAGGCTGCTGCACCGGCTTGTTGCTGGCCGCGCAGTGCGGCTCTGCGCCCGTGCAGTCGGGGCCGCCAGCCACCCGGCCCGTGGCTGCGAAAGTGCCAACCGATGAGCCAGTAGCCGCTAGCATCCGGGCGCTGCTGGATACGGCCACGGCAGGTAGCGCCGGCCGCGCCGATGAGCGCCTGGGCTTGCAAGCCGGCGTAGCGGTGCGGGCTTTTTACGGAACGACCGGCGCGCCTGCCTGGGTGGCTGGCGATAGCCCCAGCCCCGATGCGACGGCGGCCCTGACCCTGTTGGCCCAGGCCCCCGCGCACGGCCTGCGCCCGGCGGACTACGACAGCGAGCGCCTGTTGCTGCTGCGCGATTCGCTGGCCCGGCCCGGCGAACCGGAAGGTCGCGCCCGCCAGCAAGTGCGCTTCGACGTCTATCTCAGCAATGCGGTGCTGGGCTTCATGCGCGACATCGACCGCGGCCGGCTGCACCGCTACACGGCTTCGCTAAGGGAAAAAGCCGCCGGACCCAGTGGCCAGCCGGTGGCCCGATTGCGGGCGGCGCTGGCCAGCCACGCAGTGCCCGCCGCCCTGCTGGCCGGCCAGCCCGCCAACCGCGAGTACCGCCAGCTGCAGCAGGCCCTGGCGCAGTGGCTGGCGCTGCCCAGCGCCCCGGATTCGGTGGCGCAGCACCAGGCCCGCTACGAGCAGGCGGCCGCCAACCTGGAACGCTGGCGCTGGGACGCGCTGCCGGCCGCCGATTCTGACTACGTGCTGATTAACATCGCGGCCTGCGAGCTGCTGGTGGTGGCCCGCGACTCGGTGCTGCGCCGCCACCGGGTGGTGGTGGGCAAGCCCGCTACGCCTACCCCCACCCTCAGCAGCAGCATCGACCACTTCACGCTGGCCCCCGACTGGCACGTGCCCCGCTCCATTGCCACCCGCGAAATGCTACCCCACCTAAAGCGCGATGCTGGCTACCTGGCCCTGGGCAACTACGCCCTCTACGATGCGCGGGGCCGGCTGCTTGACCCGCGTGGCGTCAACTGGGCGCGGGTCACGGCGCGGAATTTTCCCTATACCATTCGCCAGTCGGCCGGCTGTGATAATGCGCTGGGTAATATCGTGTTCCGCTTCGCTAATCCGTATTCGGTGTACGTGCACGACACGCCGGAGCGCCAGGTATTTGCCCGGCCCTACCGCGCCCTGAGCCACGGCTGCATTCGCCTGG
Source organism: Hymenobacter psoromatis (assembly GCA_001596155.1). Lineage (NCBI taxonomy): Bacteria > Pseudomonadati > Bacteroidota > Cytophagia > Cytophagales > Hymenobacteraceae > Hymenobacter > Hymenobacter psoromatis. The sequence goes on from CP014769.1 coordinate 137,249, forward strand.
AAAACCCCTTCGCGCTGGCCGCCTACCTGCTGCGGCGCGGCGGCCAGCCGGTGCAGCTGCCCAGCGCGGCCGAGTGCGCCCGCCAGCCCCGCCCTCGTAACGTGCCGCTGCGCCGCCCCATGCCGCTGTTCGTGCGCTACGCCACCTGCACGGCCGAGGGCGGCCACCTGCGCTTTCTGCCCGATTTCTGCCACCGCGACGAGACGATACGCCGGGGGTTATTTGGCCCGAAATCTTAGCTGCTAGTTAGCTGGATACACCGCTCACCGACTTGGCCCCGCAGCCTTAATCCTTATGGCAACGCTCTACCCTCCAAAGGCTTCTGGCAGCCCCCGCGCTATCGTCGTCATCGGGGCTTCGGCGGGGGGCGTTGCCGCGTTGCTGGCCCTGGCCAAAACCCTACCGGCTGATTTTCCAGCCCCTATTTTCATCGTGCTGCACCTGGGGGCCGATTTGCCCTGCATTCTGCCGCAGCTGCTCAGCGCCGTGGCGAAGCTGCCGGCCCGGCACCCGCAAAACGGGGAGCTTATTGCGCCAGGAATACTATACGTGGCCCCGCCCGCCCACCAGATGCTGCTGGAAGGCGACCGGGTGCTAGTGACGCAGGACCCGCCGGAAAACCGGTTTCGGCCCTCCATTGATGCGCTGTTTCGCTCGGCGGCCCGCACGCATGGCCGGCGCGTGATTGGCGTGGTACTCACGGGTTACCTGAACGACGGGGCGCTGGGGCTGGGGTCGGTGCAGCGGCACGGCGGCCTGACCATCGTGCAGGAACCGCACGACGCTGAGCAGCCCGACATGCCCACCAACGCCCTGGCGCTGGTAACGCCCGACTATATCGTACCGCTAGCCCAACTGGGCCCCCTGCTCGTGCGCCTGACCACGGAAATTACCCCGGCCAACCGGCCCCGGCCTGCGCCCGAGCTGGGCGTTGGGCGAGGGGGTAGGGCTACCTGACAAAAGTCATCCCTTACGGATGCGTTTTGTCATAAAAAGGGGGGGGTAGGCGCGCCTACTTTTGGATGGCCCGCTTTCCACCTCTAACGATGTTTTCTACCCTTAAAATAGTCGCCGCTACGCTGGCTGCTGGGCGGCGGCGGGCCGCCGCTACCCCATTTTCGCAGGCAACACCCGCGCGAATAGCCCGGCCGTGGTAGCGCGGCCGCAAGTGGGGCCGCCGCGCCAGCCGGAAGCCCGTAGCGTCCCCAAAAGCCATGCTGGCACCGCCCTGAAAATCCTCTGGTTGCTCTGGGTGGCCCTGGTGTCGGGCCCCGTTGTGCACGCGCAGGCGATGGCCACGGCCGACGTACCGCCGCTGGCCTATGGGGCGATGTTTGAGCACTATCCGCTGGCCCGGCAGATAACCTGGCGCCGGTTTCAGGACTGCTACCAGGCCAGCTACCTCCAGGGTCAGACCTACCGGCTGGTCCGGTTCAATGGCAACGGCGATATCGAGGCCACGGGCCAGGACATGGCGCTCAGTGCGCTCTCGCTCCCCATCCAGCACACCCTGACCACCTACTACCCCACCCGCACCTTCTGCCGCGCTATTGAGGTGACCAACGCCCGGACCAGGGGCCTCACCTACGAGATGGCCACCTGCGAAACCGCCATCAGCCGCACCGTCACGCTGACGGCCGACGGCCGGAAAATACCCCGTTCCCAGTACCTGGGGTCGCTCCCCTAGCAGCCTTGCCAACTGGCCGGAGGCTCCCTGATAAAAATCAGGTAGGGAGGTAATAATCGTCAGGGTATTGCCAGGCGGCGGGGCGGAATTTTGTAGCCTGCTTACTTCCCCACCCCGGCCGGGCCGCCACCCGCTCTTATTCCTTTTCCCATGCAAACCCTGGAAACCTTCGCGCCGCCCGCCCCGGCCGACCACCTATCAGATGCCGACATTACGGCCGCCATCGAGCTGTTTTTTACGACCAAAAAAGGCGTGCCTGCGCACCTGATTGACGTGGCTGCGCACGAGGGCATCGTGCGGCTGACGGGCATCACCGACAACCTGCTGGCCAGCGAGCGGGCCGAGGAAATCGCCCTGGCCGTGCGCGGCGTGCGGGGGGTAGTCAATGAGTTAATTATCAGCACGCCCGACCGGCCCAATGACGAGCTGTACCACGCCGTGACTCAGGCCCTGCGCGCCGACCCCGCCACCACCGACTATAACGTGGCCTGCACCGTGGCCGACGGCGTGGTAACGCCCACCGGCATAGTGCAGAGCTGGGCCGAGCAGCAACTGGTGCTGCGCGTGCTGCGGGGCGTGCGCGGGGTGCGCCGCCTGGTGGCCGATGAGCTGACCATCCGCTGGGGTGAAATCCAGAATTCGGACGAGGAAATCAGCGCCCAAATCCGCGAGCTGCTGGCCTGGGACATCCGCGTGCTCAGCGACCAGGTAGGGGTGCGCACCACCGACCGGGTGGTGCACCTGAGCGGCACGGTGGGCACCGCCGCCGAGCGGGCCCAGGTGGTGGCCGTGGCCTACCAGGCCGGCGCGCGCCGCGTCGATGCCCGCGACCTGTTCGTGGCCTACTGGGCTCAGAGCCCCGAGCTGCGGCGCGAAAAATTTGTCCAGCGCAGCGACGCTGACCTTGCCCAGGCCGTGCTCGCTACCTTCCGCTACGACCCGCGCGTGCTGGATTACCAGCCCACGGTGGTGGTGCACGATGGCCTGGTGACGCTGACCGGCCAAGTGAGTAGCCTGCGCGCCAAGCAAAGCGCCGAGCAGGATGCCCGCCACGTGGTGGGCGTGTGGAACGTGCACAACCTGCTGAAGGTGCGCACCCGCTGGTTCACGCCCGATGCGGAGGTGCGCCAGGCCATCCTCGACGCGCTGGCGCGGGACCCCTACGTGAGCATTTTCGAGTTTCAGGTGCGGGTGACCAATGGCCGCGCCCACCTCGACGGGCTGGTTAACAGCCACTTCGAGCAGGCCCAGGCCGCCGAGGTGGCCAGCGGCGTAAATGGCGTGGCCGAAGTGGAGAACGGCGTGCGCGTGCTGCCCAGCGCCGGCCAGGCCGGCTGTTATCCCTACCCCGGTGCCCTGCGCCCGGCCGCCTACCCCAACGCTGACTTCGCCCTGGCCGAGCGCATCCGCGGGCTGTACTTCTGGTCGGCCAGCCTGCACAACCAGGACGTGGAGGTGCTGGTGGAAAACGGCCGCGCTACCCTCACGGGCACCGTTGCTACCTGGCTCGACCGCGAGCAGGCCGCCTTCGATGCTTACGAGGCCGGCGCGCAACGGGTGGATAACGACTTGCTGCTGTCTACTGCCAACGGGTTATAGGTCAGTATCATGCGTTCTTTATCCCGCACCCGCGCTACTGGCTCGCCGCGGGCGGCCAGCCACCACGATGCCGGCCGCGTGAGCCCGGCCGCCCTGCGCATTGCCCAGGAAGCCGATGCCACCATGTCGCCCGATGGCTGGGAGGCCGACTACTCCGCGCCGGCGCTTATAGCCGAAACGCCCGCCGCCAGCCCCGTTTTCTCCCTGGCCGGGGCGTTGCCCACCGCCTAGGCCCAGCTCATCCAACTCCCTATCCTTTTCTGAGTTATGAGTCCTTCCCTGCTCGTGCTGGCCAATTTACCGGAGGCCGCCGCCCCCACGGCGCGCTACGCCGCCGCCCTGAGTCAGCCGCTGGGCCTGCGCCTGGCGCTGCTGCATTGCTACCTCCACCCCGCCTTGCTGACGCCCGCGCTGGCGCAAGAGGAAATAGCGCAGACCGACTACAACGAGGCCGAAACCATGACCGCGCTGCACGCCCTGGCCCGCCGCCTACCCGTACCTACCGAGGTACTAGAAGCGGGCGAGGTGCTGAAGGATGACGTAGCTGCCGCCATCAGGCGCTACCAGCCGTTGCTGCTGGCCCTGGGCCTGGGCCCCGACCAAAGCCTGCTCGATGCACTGCTGCACACCCACGTGCTGCCCGTGTTGCGGGCCACCGGGCGGCCGGTGCTGCTGGTGCCCGCCGCCGCTACGGCCGCCGCCCCGCGCCGGGTGCTGGTGGCCGTGGATAGCGAGCCCTTCGGCCTGACGGCAGCTTCCCGCAACCTGGGCTGGTTACTAGGCTCTTGGGCAGCTACTTATACCGTGGCCCACATCGACTTATCCGGCGAGCTGCCGGGCACTGAGGGACAGCGCGCCCTGGCCGATGTGCGGGCCAGCAAGCTCCTACCCCCCGCCACGCCTGTGGAGCTATACGAGGTGGCCGACGTGGCCCCGGCCGCCGGCATCCTGCAAGCCCTGGCCGATACGCAGGCCGATATGCTGGTGCTCATTGCCCGGCCGCGCAGCTTTTTTGGGGCGCTGTTTCACCGTAGCGTCACGGCGGCCGTGCTGCGCCACACCTGGGTGCCGGTGCTGCTGCTGCCGACGGCGGGGTAGGGGGATAGGGCCTCCGCCAGTTTCTTCTTTTCAGCTTTTTCTCCTAAAAATGGATACTACCCAACCTGCTCATTGCCCGCCCGGCATTGGCGCGCAAGCCCCCGATTTTGAGGCTATCACGACTACTGGCCCCATCCGGTTTGCCGATTTTGCGCCCGGTAAGTGGGTACTGTTCTTCTCGCACCCGGCCGATTTTACGCCCGTTTGCACCACCGAACTGACCGGCTTTGCCAAGCGCGAGGACGAGTTTACGGCCCTCAACACGGCGCTGCTGGGCCTGAGTATCGACAGCATTCACTCGCACATTGCCTGGGTCAACAACGTGCGCGAAAAGAGCGGCGTGTACTTCCGCTTCCCCATCATTGCCGACATTGATATGCAGGTGGCGCGCCTCTACGGCATGCTCCAGCCCGCGGAGAGCGACACCGCCGCCGTGCGGGCCGTGTTCTTCATCGACCCCAGCCACAAAGTCCGCCTCGTGCTCTACTACCCCATGAGCGTGGGCCGCAACCTCGACGAGCTGCTGCGCGCCCTCCAGGCCCTGCAATTCGTGGACGAGCACCACGTGTCGCTGCCCCTGAACTGGCAGCCGGGCCAGAAAGTGCTGCTGCCGGCCCCCGTCACCCTCGCCCAGCTCGACGCGCGCCTGGCCGACGACTCGGTGGAGCAAGTGGATTTTTACCTGGCCGAAACCTACGTGTAAAACCTTGCGCCAAGCAAGGGCTTGCTGCCAGAACGCCTTACTTACTACCCCCTTGACCCGCTCTAACGCATCAACTCCGGTGCGCTATTTCCCCCCCAATCCCATGTCGAAGAAAGCAGTTGACAGCCACAAAAAGGCCGCCACCCACCACACGGAGGCCGCCAAGCACCACACCGAGGCCGCCAAGCACCACGAGGCCGGCAGCCACGAAAAAGCGGCGCACCACGCCCACACGGCCGCCGCTCATACCGACCACGCCGCCGAGCACGCCACCCATGCGCGCAAGAGCCACGCTGAAGAGCACGGCACCAAGTAGGTAGCCCCAGCTAGCGGCTAAAACCCCGGTTTCCCGACAGCGGAAGCCGGGGTTTTTAGCTGGGTGAGCCAGCGAAATCTACTATGTAATCTAATAGTAATCAGTCAATTATTATCATAATTTGCAGACTAGGCAAATGCCAGCCTCAGCCTGTCGCTCCTCGCCCAAGCCGTCCCGGTACATAACGAAAATCAGGCAGAAGGCTGACGTTTTACGGCGCATTGCGGACGGGCCGCCCGGTCATTTGTTAGCGGTTTTCTGCTCGGCAGCCTGGTCTACGGGGCCGGTTTCGCGGGGGCCGCCTCGCTGCTGCGCCGTTTTGCCGGGTAGCACCCGGCCGCGGGCTTACCGCTGGCATCCCTCGCCGCTGCCCGGAAGCCACCGGGGATGGGTTAACAAAATCAACAAATTCCGCTATGAGCCCCAAAACCCCGGCCGCTCCGGCCATCCTTACCCCGGCCGCTCCGCCGGCCGCACCACCACCCGCATCGCCGCCGGCTAAGGGCCTGGTTCAGGCTGACTTAGCGAGCTTGCGGGCGCAGTTCGGTTACAATGAGGTGCTGGGGAAAAAGCCCAATCCGGTGCTGTTGTTTGCCAAAAAGTTCTGGGGCCTCACGGCGTGGCTGCTGGAGGCGATAATCGGGTTTTCCTGGTTTTTGCACAAGCTTGCCGACGTTTACATCGTGCTGGGGCTGCTGATTTTCAACGCGGTCATTGGCTTTATTCAGGAGCACAACGCCGCCAAGGCCGTGGCAGCGCTGAAAAAAAAGCTGCAAATCAACGTCAAGCTCCTGCGGGATGGGCAATGGAACACCCTGGCCGCCCGCGAGTTACTACCCGGCGACGTTATCCGCGTGCGCATCGGCGACTTCGTGCCGGCCGACGTGCAACTCACGCAGGGCGCGGTTCGTCTCGACCAGGCGGCGCTGACCGGCGAATCGGGCGATGTCGCCAAAAAGGTGGGCGACACCCTGTACTCCGGCTCCGTCATCACCAAAGGCGAGGCGACGGGCACCGTCACCCTGACTGGTACAAGCACTTACTACGGCAAGACCATCGCGCTGGTCAACACCGCCCAGCCAAAGTCGCACATCGAAGCGGTCGTTGGCGGCGTAACCCGGTGGCTGCTGGCCATTGTGGGCACGTTGCTGGCCGTGGCGCTCGTGGCTATAATTACCAAGGGCCTCCACGTGCTCCAACTAATGCCCCTGCTGCTGGTGCTGCTGCTCGGGGCCGTGCCGGTGGCCTTGGGGGCCCTGTTCACGGTGAGTATGGCGCTGGCTTCCCGGCAGTTGGTGGCCAAGGGAGTGCTGGTTACCCGGCTCAGCGCGCCCGACGACGCGGCCAGCATGGACGTGCTGTGCGTGGACAAAACGGGCACCCTGACCCTGAACAAGCTCACCGTGGGTACCCTGCACCCGGCCGACGGTTTCAGCGCCGACGACGTGCTGCGCACGGGGGCCCTGGCCTCGCAGGAAGCCAACCACGATGCCATCGACCTGGCTTTTATCGATGCGGCCCGCCAGAAAAACCTGCTGGATGCCACGTTCGTGCAAAAGACGTTCGTGCCCTTCGACCCCCAGACCCGCCGCACCGAAGCCCAGATTCAGCACGGCCCGGCCACGTTTTTGGTGCTGAAAGGCGCGTTCGATAGCCTGGCGGGGGCGTGCGGGCTCGACGCGGCGGCCACGGCCGCGTGGGCCGCCAAGGTCGCCGCCGCGGCCCGGCAAGGCTACCGCACGCTGGCCGTGGCCACGGCCACGGGGGTCGGCCAGCCCCGCCTGGTGGGCCTGGCTACCCTGCACGACGCGCCCCGGCCCGACTCGCGGCAGCTCGTGCAAGAGTTGAAAAGCCTGGGCGTGGCCGTCAAGATGCTCACCGGCGATGCCCGGCCCATTGCCGTTCAGATTGCCACGGCCGTGGGCGTGGGTGGGGCTATAATCCAGGCTGCTGACCTCAAAAAAGCGGACCCGGTCCAGGTCGCGGCCCTGTTGGAAAAAAACGACGGGGTAGCCGGCGTTTACCCGGAGGACAAGTACGCCATCGTCAAGGCTTTGCAGGCGGGCGGCCACATCGTGGGCATGACCGGCGACGGCGTGAACGACGCCCCCGCCCTAAAGCAGGCCGAAGTGGGCATTGCCGTGCGCAGCGCCACCGACGTGGCCAAGGGGGCGGCCAGCATCGTGCTCACCCAGGACGGGCTGGTCAACATCCTGGAGCCCATCAAAGTGGGCCGGATGATGTTCGAGCGCATCAACGTATGGATACTCAACAAGCTGGCCCTCACCATTCTCAAAACCTGCTTCGTGGTCGGGGCCTTCCTGGTCCTGGGCAAATTCGTGATTTCCGCCGCGGCCATCCTGCTGATGATTTTTATGACCGACTTCGTGAAAATCTCCCTGGCTACCGACCACGTGCAGTGGGCCCCGCAGCCGGCCCGCTGGAACATCCGCGGCCTGGCCAAAACGGGCATCGTCATGGGCCTGGCGATGACGCTGGAAGCCTTCGGGCTGCTTTACCTGGGCCTGCGCTACTTCCGGCTGGGCACCAACAATGCGGCGCTCAGTACTTTTTGCTTCGAGCTGCTGCTCTTTTTCGCGCTGTTTTCCATCTTCGTGGTCCGCGAGAAAAGCCATTTCTGGCACTCGGCCCCGAGCCGCACCCTGCTGCTGCTCCTGCTGGCCGATATGGGGCTGGGAATTGCTTTGGCTACTTTCGGGCTGCTGGGATTCCAGGCTATCCCCTTCACGCAGTCCGCGGCGGTAATTGCCTACGCCGCCGTCTGTTCCTTTATAATCAATGACTTACTGAAAGTGGCAGTTTCCCGGCTCGCCCCGGCGGCCAGCCAGCCCCCGCCAGCAGGGTAGCCGGCAACCGGGCCGCTGGCTGGGAAAACCAGGGCCGGAGGCAGCCAGGTTTTTTGCGGGATTAGCCAGTCCCGCACGGTGCCTGCTTTGCCAGGTAGAGCGGCCGGCTACTGCGCGCCATTTTGGTGGACTGGGCTCCCCGGTGCCGGACAGCGCTTGCCCTGACCTGACAAAAATCAGCTAATAAGCTAATTATTGTCAGAGTCTTGCTAAGCCCTACCCCAGACCTTTATACCCAGCTTACTACCTGCCCCTAACTGGGCCAGGGGCAGCTTTCGCAGCTTAAAATAACTACATTATGGACAAGGATTTGCAAGGAAAAACGGCCCTGGTTACCGGAGGTGCTTCAGGCATCGGCCGGGCGGTGGCGCTGCTCTACGGGCAGCACGGTGCTCAGGTTATGGTGTCGGACATCGACGAAAAACAGGGCCAGCAAGTAGTGGCCGAGCTGCAAGTGGCCGGGGCCAACGCTCAGTTTTATAAAGCCGACGTGGGCGACGCGGCCCAGTGCCACCAGCTGGTGCAGGCCACCGTAGCCGCCTTCGGCACCCTCGACGTGGCCTGCAACAACGCCGGCATCATCGGCGAGTTGAGCCTGACCGCCGACTACTCAGTCGAAGGCTGGCAACACATTATCAATGTGAATCTTAACAGCGTGTTCTACTGCCTCAAATACGAGCTGGAAGTGATGCTGAAGCAGGGCCACGGCGCGGTGGTCAACATGTCATCCATCCTGGGGCAGGTGGGCACGCCCAAGCTGGCGGGCTACGTCGCGGGCAAGCACGGCATCGTGGGCCTCACCCAAACGGCCGCCATCGAATACGCCGCCCAGGGCATCCGTATCAACGCCGTGGGTCCCGGCTACATCGACACGCCCTTGCTCAGTGACTTTTCGGCCGAAACTAAGGAGGCGTTGGTGGCGCTACACCCCATCGGCCGCCTGGGCCGCTCCGAGGAGGTGGCCGAGCTGGTCATCTGGCTCAGCACCGACAAAGCCTCGTTCGTCACTGGTGCTTACTACCCCGTCGATGGCGGCTACCTGGCTAAATAAGCACACCCTACCCCCTCCTTCTTTTCCAACCTCCTTCTCCAATGAAAAAATCCGAAGCCCACCTGCGGACCATCCTGATTGAAAATCTCCAGGCCAACCTACTGGGCCTGAACGAGCAGCACAGGAAAAAGCTGCATAAAACCGTGGCCCGCGCCGCCAAAAAAATAGCCAAGACGTTTACCAAGCTCCTGGCCAAACAGCCCAAGGCCGATAAAGTGACCACCCCCAGCACCGTTCCGCCAGGGCTCCGCAAGGCCCCCGCCCGCGGCGTGGGCAAGCACGCCCCCAAGCCCGCCACCCGCCCGATAGCCCGTGCCACCGCCAGCAGCTAGTCCGCGCCCCTCTCTATGGCTGATTCTTCACCTCCCCCAGCTCGCGCGCTGCCCATCACCACGCTCTTCGTGGACGTTGGCGACGTGCTGCTCAGCCCCGGCTGGGGCCATGTCTCGCGGCAACTGGCCGCCAAAACCTTCGGGCTGGATGCGGCCGAAATGGAGCAGCGCCACCACTTGATGTTCAGCACCTACGAGCTGGGCCGGCTCAGCCTAGCCGACTACCTCCGGCAGGTGGTTTTCGACCGGCCCCGGTCGTTTAGCGAGGCTGATTTTCGGGAATTCATGTTCGCCCAGTCGCAGCCCTTCCCCGAGATGCTGGCGCTGATACCGCGGCTCAAAGCCCGCTACCACCTCAAAATCGCCGTGGTCAGCAACGAGGGCCGCGAGCTGAACGCCCACCGGATTGACACGTTCGGGCTGGCCGGATTCGTGGATTTTTTCGTGTCCTCGTCCTTCGTGGGCATCGGTAAGCCCGACCTCAACATCTTCCGCCTGGCGCTCGACCTGGCGCAGGTGCCGGCCCAACAAGTGCTGTACCTGGATGACCAGCCCATTTTTATCGGCGTGGCCGCCAGCCTGGGCATTCAGGGCATTTGCCACGTCGATTATCCTTCTACCTGCACCAAGCTGGCCGCTTTTGGCCTGACACTTTAACTAACACCCCCTCCCGCATGGCTACCGCCGCTGACCTTATTCTAGTGCTCAACGGCGGCTCGTCCAGCATCAAGTTTGCCGTGTACGAGCCGGGCGAAGTGCCGCAGCGCCGGCTGCACGGCTACCTCGACCGCATCGGCCTGCCCGGCACTCAACTCACGTTTAGCGAAGGGCCGGCGGCCCCCACCACCAGCCCGGCCCACGCGCCCGACCCGGCCGCCGCCGCCGGCTTCCTGCTCGATTGGCTGGACCACCACGGAGTTTTTGCCACCCTGGCGGCCTTGGGGCACCGGGTCGTGTACGGCGGCCCGGCGCACCTAAACCCCGAACTCATCACGCCCGCCCTGCTGGCCGACCTGCGCCAGCTGACGGCCGATGACCCCGACCACCTGCCCGGCGAAATCGCCCTGATGGAAGCGGTACAAGCGCGCCAGCCGCAGCTGCGGCAAGTGGCGTGCTTCGACACGGCTTTTCACCAGCACATGCCCCGCGTGGCGCAGCTGCTGCCCATCCCGCGCCGCTTTATGGCGCAGGGGCTGCGGCGCTACGGGTTTCACGGTATTTCCTACGCCTATTTGCTGGAGGAGCTGGGTCGGCAGGCGGGGCCGGCGGCGGCACGGGGCCGGGTTATTCTGGCGCATTTGGGTAGCGGGGCCAGCCTGGCCGCCGTACTCAATGGCCAGAGCCAGGATACGAGCATGGGCTTTACGCCCGCTGCCGGCCTGGTAATGGGCACCCGCCCCGGCGACCTCGACCCCGGCGTGGCCGCCTACCTCTTCCGGGCCGAACACCTCACGGCTGAGCAGTTCAACCACCTCATCAATCACGAAAGCGGCCTGCTGGGCGTGTCGGAAACCAGCTCCGACATGCAGGATTTACTGGCCGCCCAGGCCACCGACGCGCGGGCCGCCGATGCGGTGGCGCTGTTTTGCTACCAGGCCCGCAAGTGGGTCGGGGCCTACGCGGCCGTGCTCGGCGGGCTGGATACGCTGGTGTTTGCTGGTGGCATCGGCGAGCACGCGGCCGAGGTGCGCGCCCGCATCTGCGCGGGGCTGGGGTTTCTGGGACTCGAACTCGACGCGGCCCACAACGCTACCCACGCGGCTGTGATTTCCAGTGCCGCCAGCCGCGTCACCGTCCGCATTATTCCTACCAATGAGGAGCGCCAGATTGCGCAACTCGTCCAGCAGCTGTTGCTGACTGGTAAAGACAAAACCATTTAAACCCCAACCCCTTATGGAAACTGACACCCTCGCCCCGCCGGCCGTGCGCCCGGCGGCCGCGCCGCTGACGGCGGACGAAGCCACCCTCATCAATGCCTACTGGCGGGCGGCTAACTACCTCTCGGTGGGCCAGATATACCTCTACGACAACCCGCTGCTGAAGGAACCCCTGAAGCTGGCGCACGTGAAGCCGCTGGTGGTGGGCCACTGGGGCACCACGCCGGGCCAGAACTTCATTTACGCCCACCTGAACCGGGTTATCAAGGCGCACGACCTGAACATGTTCTACGTGGCCGGGCCGGGGCACGGCGGCGCGGCCATCGTGGGCAACGTATATATGGAGGGCACTTGGACCGAGGTATATCCCGAAATAACCCAGGACGAGGCCGGGCTGAAGAAGTTCTTCACTCAGTTTTCGTGGCCGGGGGGTATTTCCAGCCACGTGGCCCCCACCACGCCGGGCTCCATTCACGAGGGCGGCGAACTAGGCTACTCGCTCAGCCACGCCTTCGGGGCGGTGTTTGATAATCCGGGGCTGATTGTGGCCTGCGTCATTGGCGACGGGGAGGCCGAAACCGGCCCGCTGGCTACGTCCTGGCAGTCCAACAAGTTTCTCAATGCCCGCACCGATGGCACGGTGCTGCCCATTCTGCACCTCAACGGCTACAAAATTTCCAACCCCACGGTGCTGGCCCGCATCGAGCCCGATGAGCTGGACCAGTTTTTACGGGGCTGCGGCTGGGAGCCCTACTTCGTGGAGGGCGACGACCCGGCCACCATGCACCAGCTCATGGCCGCCACGATGGATAAGGTAGTGGCCGACATCCAGCGCATCCGCGAAGAGGCCCAGCTGCACGACGATGCCCCCCGCCCGCGCTGGCCGATGATTGTGCTGAAATCGCCCAAGGGCTGGACGGGCCCTAAAGTAGTGGACGGCCTGCGCGTGGAGGGCACTTTCCGCTCGCACCAGGTGCCAATGCTCGTCGATGCCCAGCACCCGGACCACGTGGCGCAGCTCGAAGCCTGGATGAAAAGCTACCGCCCCGAGGAGCTGTTTGACGAAGCCGGCCGCCTGCGGCCCGAGCTGGCCGCGCTGGCCCCCACGGGCCTCCACCGCATGGGAGCCAACCCCCACGCCAACGGCGGCCTGTTTTTGCGCGACCTCCTACTACCCGATTTCTGCGACTACGCCGTGCAGGTGTCCAAGCCGGGGGCCGTGGAGGCCCACGACACGGAGGTGCTCGGGCCCTTCCTGCGCGACGTTATCCGGCTTAACCAGGAGCGGCCCAACTTCCGGGTTTTCGGCCCCGATGAAACCATTTCCAACCTGCTGGGGGCGGTGTTCGACGTGACTAATCGGCAGTGGGATGCCCGCACGGTGCCCGGCGACGAGTTCCTGGCCCCCATCGGCAACGTGTTCGACGGGATGCTCAGCGAGCACCAGTGCGAGGGCTGGCTCGAAGGCTACCTGCTTACGGGCCGGCACGGGGTGTTCAACTGCTACGAAGCCTTCGTGCGCATTATTGACTCCATGTTCAGCCAGCACGCCAAGTGGCTGAAAGTCACGCGCGAACTGCCCTGGCGGCGGCCCATTGCCTCGCTCAACTACATCCTGGCCTCGCACGTGTGGCAGCAGGACCACAACGGCTTCACGCACCAGGACCCCGGCTTTCTGAACCACGTCATCAACAAAAAAGCCGACATCATACGGGTGTACCTGCCGCCCGATGCCAACTGCCTGCTCTCGGTGATGGACCACTGCCTGCGCACCCGCAACCTCGTGAACGTGGTGGTGGCCGGCAAGCACCCCCTACCCCAGTGGCTGACCATGAACGAGGCCGTGGTGCATTGCACGACCGGCATCGGCATCTGGCAGTGGGCCAGCAACGACCAGGACGTGGCGGAGCCCGACGTGGTGATGGCTGGCAGCGGCGACACGCCCATGCTGGAAGTGCTGGCCGCCACCAGCATCCTGCGCGAGCACCTGCCCGAGCTGAAAATCCGGGTCATCAACGTGGTCGATTTGATGAAGCTCCAGTCGGCCAGCGAGCACCCGCACGGGCTGGACGAAGCCGAGTACGACTCGCTTTTCACGAAAAACAGCCCCATTATTTTCGGCTTCCACGGCTACCCCACGCTGGTGCATCAGCTCACCTACCGCCGCACCAATCGCCACCTGCACGTGCGCGGCTACATCGAAGAAGGCACCATCACCACGCCCTTCGACATGCGGGTGCAGAATAGAATAGACCGCTACCACCTGGTGCAGAGCGCGATAGAACGCCTGCCCAACACCGGCAGCAAGGGGGCCTACCTCCAGCAGCTGATGCGGGACAAACTCATCGAGCACAAGGGCTACATCGACATTCACGGTCAGGATATGCCCGAAATCCGCGAGTGGAAGTGGAAATCGTAAGCGGCTATTTATTAGCAAATTAATGCTTTTAGGAAATATTTAGAACGTCATGCTGAGCCTGTCGAAGCATGACGTTCTTCATGAATATCAAAGCCATGAACCTAAACACCTTAACCACCACCGCTCAGGCGCTGATGGCCCCTGGCAAGGGCCTGCTGGCGATGGACGAAAGCACCGGCACCTGCAACGCCCGCTTCGCCGCGGCGGGCATCCCGCAAACCATAGAATTCCGCCGCGCCTACCGCGAGCTATTGGTGACCACGCCGGGGCTAGGCGAGGCGGGCATCAGCGGGGCCATTCTGTTCGATGAAACCATCCGGCAACACACCACGGCGGGCGTTTCCTTCGTGCAAATCTTGCAGCAGGCGGGCATCATCCCCGGCATCAAAGTAGATTTGGGGGCGCACGAGCTGGCCGGTTTCCCCGGCGAGCAGGTGACCGAAGGGCTCGACGGCCTGCGCTCGCGCCTGACCGAATACGTGCAATTGGGGGCCCGCTTTGCCAAGTGGCGGGCGGTGCTCACTATTGGCCCCGACCGGCCCAGCCGGGCCGCCATCTCGGCCAATGCCCACGCGCTGGCCCGCTACGCCGCCCTGTGCCAGGAAGCCGGCCTGGTGCCCATCGTGGAGCCCGAAGTGCTGCTGACCGGCCCCCACTCCCTGGCCCGGTGCGCCGACGTGACCGAAGACGTGCTGCACGAAGTATTCAACCAGCTGCGCACCCAAGGCGTGGCTTTGGAAGGGATGATTTTGAAGCCCAGCATGGCGCTGGCCGGGGCCGACTCCCCCCAGCAGGCCACCACCGCGCAGGTCGCCGACGCTACCGTGACTTGCCTGCTGCGCACGGTGCCGGCGGCGGTGCCGGGCGTGGCGTTTTTGTCGGGTGGGCAGTCGCCCGAGGAGGCCACGCGCCACTTGGCCGCCATGCACGAGCGGTTTGCCGGGCGGCTGCCGTGGGCGCTCACCTTTTCGTTTGGCCGGGCACTGCAAAAGCCAGCTCTGGAAATCTGGGCTGGGCAGGCGGCCAACGTGGCCGCCGCCCAGCAGGCGCTGCTGGAGCGGGCGCGTTGTAACCATGTGGCGGTTGGGGCAGGTAGGGTAGTGGCTGGCGCGGCATAGGATGCGCTCACAAATTATTGCTAGTCAGCATATTATTCACAATTTTTTAACCTCTCTTCTCCCTATGGAAATTACCAAAAAGGATACCCAAACCGGTCACGTATTGCTCGCTGTGTTGGCGGGATTAGGGGCAGGCGTGCTTGGCGGGGTGCTGCTGGCCCCCACTGCTGGGGCGGCTATGCGCCAAAACCTGAGAGGCTTGGCGCATAAATACGTTGGCCTGGCCAGCGAGCAGCAGCAAGAGGTTAGCCATCACCTCGACGAACGGGCCACCAAGCTCAAATTTGCATCTAAAAACCTGATAAATAATTGCCTGGGTCATCTTCAGCAGTGGGGCCTGCTGCCGAAAGCCCCCCGCGGCCCGTATTAAGAGCCCGCCACGCAAACGCGCCCCCCGCCGGGCGGCAGCCGGACCAGGTTGGTCCGGTACTGCCGCCCGGTGGGGGGCGCGTAGTACGTTAGCTGGCGAGTGCCTTACAGCGCGTTCAACATCTTGACGATTTGGCGCTTGCGCTTGCCGAGCTTGGCTTGCAGGCGGCCCACCAGCTCGTGGCCTTTGCCTTCCACATAGGTCAGGTCTTCGTCCGTGAGATGGGGGTAGGTTTGTTGCAGCTTGCCTTTGAGCTGGTTCCAGTCGCCGCGCGGGCGCAGGCGGTGGTCCACGCGCAGGTTGCGGAATTTGCGGCGGCGCTCAATGCTTTTTTCGGAGTAGAGCAGGACGCCGGCGAGGGCACCTAAGCCGGCCCCGGCGAGGAGGGTAAGAAAAACTTTACCAGTCTTGTTTTTGGGCTTTTCGGCTATCATGGGGAGGAAGTTAAGAAGTGGGGGAGGAAGCCACCAGCCAGCAGTAGCGCTGGCCGGTGGCGATTTAGCAAAGGTGCCGCCGCCGCCCGCCACGCGGCCCTGACTATCGTCAGGCCAGCGCCTGATTTTTGTCATGGCCCGGCCGGGGTGCTTGCCGGAACCTTGCGGCGTGACAACTTATCAGGCTTGCGCTTAATCAAGAAAAGTCACGCTAACGAAGGAAACATCTCGCGTGGTGCAGTAAACTCAATCGGGCCTCCGGAGCGAGCGTCATGCTTCCTTCGGCAGCATGACGCTCGTTTTCAGTGCAATTGCTTCGCCGCAGCCCGCTACCCATCCCCGGTAACCCGCAACCACTTTTGATGGACTATTACCTAACCCCCGTGGCCGAAGTGGCCGCCGCGCTGCACACCAGCCCGGCCGGCCTCGACGACGCCGCGGCCCGGCAGCGGCTGGCCAAATACGGTCCTAATCAACTAGCTGATAACCAGAAGAAAACCTGGTGGCGGCTGCTGCTACACCAGTTTACGGACGTGATGATTCTGGTGCTGCTGGCGGCGGCCGGCATCTCGGTAGCGGTGGGCGAAACGCAGTCGGCCTACGTCATCCTGGCCATTATTGTGCTGAACGCGGCTCTGGGCTTTGGGCAGGAATACCGGGCCGATAAGGCAATGGCCGCCCTCCAGCAGCTGGCCCCCCAGCAGGTGCAGGTGCGGCGCGGCGGCCAGCCCCACACCGTGCCGGTGGCCGACCTGGTGCCCGGCGACGTGGTGCTGCTCGAAGCCGGCAACGTCATTCCGGCCGACGTGCGCTTGCTGGAAACCCACGCCCTGAAAGTCGATGAGTCGTCGCTGACCGGCGAATCGGCCAACGTGCAGAAGAACCCGGCCGCGCTGCCCGCCGGTGCCTACCCCCTCGGCGACCGCCTGAACCTGGGCTACAAGGGCACCAGCGTCACCAGCGGCCGGGCCACGGCCTACGTGGTGGCCACCGGCATGGGCACCGAACTGGGTAAAATCGCGGCCCTGCTGCAAGCTCCCGAAACCCCGACGCCGCTGCAACAGCGGCTGGGCACGTTTGGCAAGTGGCTGGCGGCGGGAGCAATAGGGATTTGCGCGGTGTTTTTTGCGGCGGGCTGGTGGAGGGGCGAGCCGCTGGGCAACCTGCTGCTGGTGTCCATCTCGCTGGCCGTGGCCGCCATCCCAGAGGCGCTGCCGGCGGTGGTCACCATCGCCCTGGCGCTGGGGGCCAAGCGGTTGGCCAAAGACCACGCGCTCATCCGCAAGCTGCCGGCGGTGGAGACGCTGGGCTCGGTCACCTACATCTGCACCGACAAAACGGGCACGCTGACGCTCAACCAGATGACGACCCAGGAAGTGTACGCTAACCCGGCGTTTGCCCTGCCTGTTTTAGAAAAAAGCGACGCGCTGCTGACCGCGATGGCCCTCAATACCGATGCCAGCGAAGGGCCCGGTGGCCAGTGGCTGGGCGACTCGACCGAAGTGGCGCTGGCCCGCTACGCCGCCGACCACGCCTACCCCCGCCCCGCGCTCGAAGCCCGGTTTCCGCGCCTCGCCGAGCTGCCCTTCGACGCCGAGCGCAAGTGCATGAGCACCCTGCACCAGACCGAGCACGGGGTGCTGGTGCTCACCAAAGGCGCGCCCGGCGTGCTGTTCGCCCAGCTCGCCGCCGACCAGCAAAGCCAGCTGCCCGACCTGGAGCAGCGCGCCGATGCCCAGGCATCTCAGGGCTACCGCGTGCTAGCCTACGCCGCCAAGCTGCTGCCCGAAATGCCGAAGCAGCTCGACGCGGCTACCCTCGAAACCGGCCTAGCCTGCATCGGCTTTGCCAGCCTCATCGACCCCGCCCGCGAGGAGGCGCGCCAGGCCGTGGCCGACTGCCAAACCGCCGGTATCATTCCGGTGATGATTACCGGCGACCACAAGCTCACCGCGCAGGCCATTGCCCGCCAGCTCGGCATCCTGGCCGGCCCCGACGAGCTGGTGCTCACCGGCCCCGAGCTCACGGCCCTCGCTGAGCCCGCCTTCGCCGCCATCGTGGAAAGAGTGCGGGTGTACGCCCGCGTGGACCCGGCTCAGAAGCTACGCATTATCAGCGCCTTGCAGGCTAAAGGCCAGTTCGTGGCCATGACCGGCGACGGCGTGAACGATGCGCCGGCCCTCAAGCACGCCGACATCGGCATTGCGATGGGCATCGGCGGCACGGAGGTAGCCAAGGAGGCCGCGCATATGATTTTGCTGGATGATAACTTCGCCACTATTGTGCGGGCCGTGCAGCACGGGCGACGGATTTATGACAATATTCTCAAATTTATCCGCTATATTTTATCGAGCAACGTGGGCGAAATCTGGGCCATTTTCCTGGCCCCGTTTTTTGGGCTACCCATCCCGCTGCTGGCCATTCAAATTCTGTGGATTAACCTGCTCACCGACGGCCTGCCCGGCCTGGCCCTGGCCTACGAGCCCGCCGAGGCTAACGTCATGCAGCACCCGCCCCGCCCCCCGGACCAACCCATTCTGGACGCGGGCCTGGGCTGGTTTATCGGCTGGGTGGGGCTGCTGATTGGGGCCCTCACGCTGGGCACCCAGGCCTGGGCCATCCGCGACGGTGACGCGCACTGGCAAACGATGACGTTTACGGTGCTCTGTTTCACGCAGCTGGGCAGCGCCCTGGCCATTCGCTCCTCGCGCGAGTCGCTCTTCACGCTAGGTCTATTTTCCAACAAGCCGATGCTAGGCGCGGTAGGGCTGTCGGTGGCCCTGCAACTGCTGATTATTTACCTGCCTTTCCTTAATAAAATATTTGCTACCAAACCTTTGTCATGGGGTGAGCTGGCGCTGACGGTGGCCATTTCGAGCGTCGTATTTTGGGCCATCGAGCTGCAAAAGCTAGTTGGTCGGCGGCGGGCTAGGGCGGCGGCGGTGCCCACGATGGAAGGAGTTGCCAAGCCAGGGCGTAGGCCGGCGGCGCTAGCCCCGGCGTAGCCAATCTTTTGGGCTTACGCGCTGCCATTCTGGTCCTTTCACCGCGCGGCCTACCCTCGCTATTTTGTCTGTTTGACAACATGGGTACAGCGCTACACACTGTTAGCAGCGGGCTGGCCGCTGGGGTAGGAATAGGGAGGTAGGGCGGAGCGCTCTTCATTTAAATTTCACTTGACGGATGTCATGTGATATGGCGATTCTTGTCATAGGCATGGCCGCTGCCCTGCCGGACCTTTAATCAACCCGATTTTCAATTGATTTCCAGCGTTATGCAAACCCACAACCAAAGCCAACTCGATGCTCTGACTGCCGCTGTGGCGGCTTGCGAGCAGACTGCGCCGACGTGTGCGCCTTGACCCTGCGCCTCGTGGCCCGCGACTCGGAGTATGCCGCGCACCTGCTCCCGGCGTGCGCTGAAATCTGCGCCGCCTGCGCCGATGAGTGCGGCCAGCACGAGTACCTGTACTGCCAGCAGTGCGCCGAAGCCTGCCGTCGCTGCGCCTAGCGGGGCACAGGAGGCTAAATTATTCTGCTTTTACCCTAATTCCTTTTCCACCCGCCATGAATACCCCCTATCTTCTAGTTGCCCCCGCCTCCGCCGAAATCATGGCCGATGCCGACATTACCACGGCTATCGAACGGCTCTTCACCACCCAAAGAGGGATGACCGAGCATTTGCTGGACGTGGCCACGGCCGAGGGCGTGGTGACGCTGACCGGCTTCACTGAAAATCTGCTGGCCCGGCGGCGGGCCGAGGAAATTGCCCTGGCGGTGCGCGGCGTGCGCGGCGTAACCAGCACGGTGGCCGTGCGCACCGTGGAACTGCCCGACGCCGACTTGCAGCGCGACGTGTGCGAGGCCCTGGCCGATGACCCCGCCACCACCGACTACCACGTGGCCTGCACCGTGGCCGGGGGGGTGGTTACGCTCACGGGCATGGTGCAGAGCTGGGCCGAGCAGCAACTGGTGCTGCGCGTGCTGCAAGGCGTGCGGGGCGTAACCACCTTCGTGGCGGAGCGCCTGACTATCCAAGAGGGAGAAATCGCGAATTCGGACGAGGAAATCACCATCCAAATCCAGGAGCTGCTCGACTGGGATATTCGAGTGAACAGCGCTCTGGTGGAGGTGCACACCAATGAGCAGGTGGTGTACTTGGCAGGTACGGTGGGCTCGGCCACGGAAAAGAACTATATCATCGACATCGCTTACCAGACTGGGGCCACCCGCGTGGATGCCCGTGACTTGTTCGTGGCCTACTGGGCGCTAGGCAGCGAGCTGCGGCGCAAGAAGTTCGCGCCCCGCACCGACGCCGACGTGGCCAGCGCCGTGCGCGGGGCCCTGCACCGTAACCCGCGCGTATGCGGCTCCGAAACGCTGGTGCAGGCCCTGGAAGGCACCGTGACGCTGGCCGGCACGGTGCGCAACCTGCGCGCCCGCCAGGAAGCCGAGCGCGATGCCCGTCTTGTAGTGGGCGTGTCCGATGTGCATAATATATTGAAAATAAGACCTAAGCGCCCGGTGTCCGATGCCGAAATTCGTCAGTCTATCCTGGCCGCGCTGGCCCGCGACCCCTACCTGGGGTACTTCTATTTTAGGGTGCGCGTAAGCCAGGGCCGGGCCTTCGTACATGGGCAGGTAGACAGTGCGTTTGAGCGCGAGCGGGCGGGAGAGGTGGCCACCGGGGCCAGCGGCGTGCTGTCCGTGGCCAACCTGGTGCAGCAGCCGGAGACGACCCGCCCTGACGAGTTTCCGGCCAGCCGACCGGGGGCCGCCGAGCCCCGGCCCACGGGTCCCGACCCCGACCAGGCGCTGGCCAGCCGCATCCGGCAGCGCCATTTCTGGTCGGCCGCCCTGCACGACCAGGGTATCGGGGTGCGGGTGAGCCACGGCCGCGCCACCCTCATCGGTACCGTGGATACCTGGCCTGAGCGCCACCAGGCTGCTCTCGACGCCTACGAGGCCGGGGCCCGCGACGTAAACAACCACCTGCGCGTGCTGGTCCCTGCGGAACCTGCCGCCCACGAGCCGCGGGCCGCTAAAACCTTGGAACTCCTCGCCGATGCGCACGGCTAGCGGCCTGGCCTGGCACGGCCGGTTTCGTAGCCGGGCGATGCCCTTCCTGCCCCTAGACCCCGCCAGCCGGCGAATGAAGTAGGACGCCGACGCGACTATGACGGTAGCGGAGAGCCACGAGTACACCGGGGTTAGTGCGGAGCCCGCCCACCAGGCATCCCACCGCGAGGCAGTGCGCTTACTACAGTAAATCAATAGATTAGCGCTTGATGAGCCGCCTACTGGTTTTTCCATTTGCCCACCCCCTTTTCCCCTACCACTATGCCTTCCCCCCTTTTCGTGCTGACCGATTTTTACACCGTCACCAACCGGGCGCTATCCTACGTGGCCGGGCTGGCCCTGGCCGTGTGCGACCAGGCATTTACCCTTACACCCGAAGCCCTGGCCCTGCGCCCGCTCCTGGCAGCCCTGGATGCTACCGTGGTGCCTACCACCGTAGCCCGGCTCAATGAACCCACCGCCGGCCGACACGGCCTCGCGGCGGCTCAACAGTGCGGCCTGACCCCAGCCCTGGCCGGCAGCAGCCTCTACCGGGTGGTGGCGCAGGAGACAGCAGCCGGCCTGCGGCAAGCTGTGGAGGAACTGTTTGAGCAGGCCACGGGCAACCAGCAGCAAACGGCCCGCAAGAAGAATAGCAAACGCCCCCACACGCCGGCGCAAGACTACCTGGTTCAGCACGTTAGAAAGTGTATTGAAACTACTTTCAGTCAACTGACCACTCGCTTCCCCAAACAAATTCACGCCGTGACCGCCGCCGGCTTCGCCTTGAAAATTGCTTTATTCGTTTTCGTTCATACTCTTGCCCAAGCTGGCTGTTAGTTATTCCGCAACTTGGGTTAGGTAACCCAAGTTGCGGGGTAGGGTGAGGTCATAAAAAAGTCTGTTCGGCGTGAACAGGCTAGGTTTGAGGTATTCGACCCCCTCAACTCCAACCGACCATGCGCGAACAGACCGTTGCAATGTACTGCGTACTTGATGATTTAATCCGCTTCTCTCGCCCCGCCGGCACGCCGCCCCCGGCTTCGGGCCGGCGCTTGACCGATGCCCAGGTGCTGACCACGGCTCTGGTAGCCGCCCGCTTTTTTGGGGGCAACCTGGTGGTCGCCAAGCATTATATGGAGCAGCATTGGGGACAGAACCGCCTGGACAAGAGCGGCTTTACCCGTCGCCTACACGCCCTCACCGATACGCTCTGCTCGCTGTTCGCCACCTTTGGCGACATCCTCAAACAGCTGCACACCGAGGCGCGCTACGTGCTGGACTCGTTTCCGGTAGCCGTGTGTCATAAAATGCGCTTCAAGCATTTGGGACGCGCATCCCGCGCTGTAAGCTGCTGACAGGCAAGGCTTATCATGGCCGCTGCGCCAGTAAACGCAGCTGGTTCTATGGCCTCAAGGTGCAGGTGGTGGCCACCAGCAACGGCATCCCTGTCGAGTTCTATATTCATGCTGGAGCCGAGTCGGAGCAAACCGGCCAGCGCGGCTTGCCGCTGGACCTGCCCGCGGGCAGTGTCCTCTACACCGATGCCGGCTACACGGACTATGCAGCGGAAGACCTGTTCAACGAGGCCAGCGGTAGCCAGCAGCAGACAGCCCGTCGGAAAAACAGCAAGCGCCCGCATCATCCGGCGCAAACCTTTCTGCTACAGTATTTTCGCAAGGGCATCGAAACCTGCTTTAGGCAGCTCACCGCTCGCTTTCCTAAGCAGATTCATGCGGTCACGGCCGCCGGTTTTGCCTTAAAAATTACATTATTCATCTTTGCTCACGCCTTGCACCAGGCTGGCCTATAGGCCGCAACTTGGGTTAGGTAAGTGAATTAGCAAGATAGTAGGTGTTCACCGTGACGGGACCGCTGTTGGCGGGCTGGCCCTGGGCGAACCTGTTCACGCCCGTGCACATCATCTTGCTAGAGCTGGTAATGGGGCCGACCTGCTCCATTGCCTTCGAAAACGAGCCCGCCGAGGCCGGCCAGATACACCAGCCGCCCTACCCGCTCGCCAGCACCTTCCCGGCCGGGGCCGAGTTGGGTCGCAGCATGACGCAGGGCCTGGGCATCGCGGCGGCGGTGCTGGGCGTGTACTACGTGGCCATGCACGCGGGCCTACCCCTGCCGGTGGGCCGCACGCTGGTGTTTACCACGCTGGTGTTCAGCAATATGGGCCTCACCCTGGTCAACCGCTCGTTTACCCAATCGGTGTGGCGCACCCTACACGTGCCCAACCGCATCCTCTGGCTGATGCTGGGCCTTACGCTGGTGCTGCTACTGGTTACGCTGGTGGTACCGGCGGCGCAGCGGCTGTTCGGCTTCGCGCCGGTATCGGCGGGTGCGTTGGGTTGGTGCGCGCTGGCCGCGTTGATGGGAGTAGAGTAGGAAGAAGTGTATGAGGCCGTGCGTCGGAGCCGCGCTTGAAGTAGGGTCAGGCTGTGCCAGATGTTTCAAGCAGCGGGGGCCGTCCAATAGGTGCTTGGGGCATCAGCGCGAAAATTTCCCTGGGTATCGGCCACCGGGCGGGGGGTAGGGTAGCCTGACAAATGTCATCTGATAAGGAGATTATTATCAGGTAATTGCCAGGATGAGCGCCGCACTTTTACGGAGCTCCTATTTCTTCACTGGGCGGCTCGCTGTTCCTAACTCCTTTTTACGCCTGGTTACGCCCGTTTTTCTGTTTTCGGTAGTGCTGGCCGCGGCGCTGGCTCTAGTAGGTTGGCACTTGGGGGCTCACTCGTCGCGCGCTGCCTGAAGGTTTTAAGGTCTCAACGTTACTTCACCCGCCGCTTCTGAGTTATGAAACCTTCCTTCGTTGTCCTCACCGATGCAGCCCCCACCGGTGAACCCTTGCTCGGCTACGCCGCCGCGCTGGCCGCCGCCGTGGGGGCCACCCTGCACCTGGTGCACGTGGCGTCGATGCCGCCCATTGCCACCATACAATATGGCCTGCCGCTACTCGGTACGAGCTACGTGCCGGCTGTGCGCGACGACCTGCGGCGGGCCGCCGCCCGCCTGCCCGTGCCCACCACCGTGGACGTGTTGGAAAGCGACTGGCATGACGCCCTGGCCCAGGTGCTGGCCGCTTATCAGCCGGCGCTGGTGCTGGCCGGCCTCACCGCCACCGATGGCCCGCTGGATGAGCTGCTGAGCAACCGCACCCTGCCGCTGCCGCACCAAACCGGCTACCCCCTGCTGCTGGTGCCTGAGCGCTTGCCCGCTGCCGCCCAGCGCCCACCGCGCCACCTGCTGCTGGCCGTGGAGGACCAGCCCTTCCAGCTCGCGCCGCCGGTGCGGGCGCTGGCCCCGCTGCTCGATGCCCTGGCCTGCACCATTACGCCCGTGACCGTGCTACCCCTGCCCCATCCCCTGGCCGCTGGCGGGGTCGGGCTGCTCGCCGCTCAAACCTGCGGCCTGGCCGCCGCGCTGCCGGGCACCAAGCTGCACCGGGTGGTGGGCGTGCGCCCCGCCACGGGTATCTGGCGGGCGGCCGAGGAGCTAGGGGCCGACCTGATAGGACTGCTCGACCAGGGCCACGGCTGGGTGCATAAACTCTTCAGCGGCAGCATCATCGCCGATGTGCTGCGCTACTCCCAGGTGCCCGTGCTCCTGCTGCCCGTGGCGATGAACTAGCGCTTGCTGGCGTCAGGGGCTGGTCAGCTACTTCACATTTTCTCCTCCTTACCATGCCCCTGACGCTCGTTGTTTTTGCCGGTTTTTACGAGGCGGCCCGCCACGCGGAGCACTACGTCGATACCCTGGGCCAGGCCCTGCCCGGCAGCAAGCTGGTGCTGCTGCACGTCAACCGCGCTTCGCTCTTCGACCCCTACCTCATAGTGGGCGAGCGCTACCGCCAAGCCGACCTGGCCGTCGAAACCGACACCACGGCCGCCCTGCACCGGCAGGCGGCGGCGTTGCGCACGCCGGCTACCGTGGTCGTCACCACCGACCTGCTGCCCACCATCGCCCATGACTTGGCCACCCGCTACCAGCCGGCCCTGTTCGTGCTCAGTCAGCCCGACCCCGACCAACCCGCCGCCAGCGTCGTGGCCGACTGCGCCGAGCTGTTGCGGGCCGGGCAGCACGCGCTGCTGGCAGTGCCCCTCACCGCCTCGGCCGACCACGCCCCCCGCCGCATCCTGCTGGCCGCCGACCGCGAGGCTTTTGCCCTGGCCCCGGCGGCGCTGGCCCTCCGCGAGCTGCTCGCGCTGCCCGGCACCGAGCTATTCGTGGCCCACGTTTCGGGCGGGGTCGAGGACGATGCCGGCTGCGCCGCCGCCCTGCGCGCCGTGCAGGATAGCGGCCTGGTAGCGGGCCTGCCCATTCCAAAGCTAAGAGGTTATAATCAAGATGATTACGCAGAAGGCGTGCTGGATGCCGTGCGCGACACGCAGGCCGACCTGGTGGTGGTATTCGCCCGCCAGCGCAGCTACCTGGGCGAGCTGTTTCACCACAGCGTGACGGCCCGGCTGCTAGCCGATTGCCCTGTGCCGATACTGGTACTTCCCACTACGGTGGCCGCCGTACCCACCACTTTGCCGGAGGCTTCGGCTACTGTGGTCCAATCGGCCACTAGGGTGCTTCAGGGCATGAGCCCGGCCTACTAAGAGTTAATTTAAATAATAAAAATTATACTCTAAATTATTAATTTTCTACTATTTATTAGCGTTTATTAAGCCGTCTTATCGGTTAGCGCCGGGCGGCCTACAACGGCCGGGTTAGGCGCACGCCGCCGTAGGCGTAGCCGTTCATGTTCAGGCCCTGAATGGGGGTCAGGTATAAGTCTTTGCCGTGCAGCTTTTTGTAGAAGTGCAGCACGGCTACCCCCGCCGTGGCCCCTACCGCGCAGCCGATGAGCGAGTCGGTGAAGTGCTGGGGGGGTAGGGCTGCGCCGTCATACCCGGCGGCCGTGCGGTGCAGCCGGGGCACCAGCACACCCACCGAGGCCCCCACAACGTAGCCCACCAGGTTATCGGTGAGGAAGTGTTTGCCGGCCTTGATGCGGAAGTAGGCCACCACCACCGGCACGGCCGCCGCCGCGCCCCACACGTAGGGTTGCGCCCGAGAGCCGGGGTTGAAGTCGTGAAAAACCTGGGCCGCAAAAAACGTGGCCGTCGCCGTGTGGGCCACGTGCCCGCCAAAAAACGAGTCGGCCGCCACGGCCCCGCCGCGTTTACTACCCCCCTCAGCCCCGTAGAGGTAGGGCCGGTAGCGGTACACGGTGCCCACGGTGAGTGTGAAAATGGCGGCCGTGGTGGCCATCGTTTCCAGGTAGAGGCCCGCTACCTGGCCGTAGCGGCCGTGCACCGGCGCGTCGAAGGCCAGCAGGGCGGGCACCAGCGCCAGCGTGCCGTAACAGAGCGCGTCGCTGGTTGCCTGAGCGCGCGCGCTGTACGTGCCAGCTGAAAACCGGTCGAGAGCTGGCACATGGGCGCGGTCCAGCGCCGCTAGCTCGGCGGCCGTTGCCACGCGCTTGTGCTGCACCAGGTAGAGGCCCGTGGCGCTCAAGCCCGCCAGCCCCAGGGTAATTGGCGCGTCCACGGCAAACCGGGTCTGGTAGGGCGATGGTGCCGGCTGAGCCAGGGCCGCCTGTCCGCCACCCAGCCCCAGCACTCCGACCAGACCGAGCGCTGCCGAATGTTTCCGCAGGAAAGAGGTAATCCAGAAACTCATCTGGGCGCAGGGCCTAATGGGCCGCCTGAAAAGGCCAGCAAGTACCGCCGTGAAGCTAATGCCTGCCCTGCTAAAAATTCTGTTTTTCACTGATTTACGTCAGGCTTCCGGCGGGGCCGCGCCGCTAGCTTTGAGTTGGTCAGCAGCGAGAAAATATTCTTCCCACTACCCTGCCCATCCTACTTTGCTATGGAAGCGATAACCACCCTTGCGGCGCTACTGGCCCAACTCAAAAAAGAGGGCTACACCGAAGATTTCAACCTGCAAGACCGCTACCTGGCTGGCCGGCGCTCGGCCATCTGGTTGTCGCCGCACGAGTTTGCGGTGGACAAGCATTACCGCTTCGAGGGAACTTCCGACCCCGACGAGGAGGCCGTGTTGTACGCCATCTCATCGCCCACCTTCAACCTGAAAGGCACCCTGGTCAACGGCTACGGCAGCTACAGCGCCGCCGCTTCGGACGAGCTGGTGCAGGCTCTGAGGGAAAAAACAGCTGCTTACTAATCATTCAAGCACCTCATTCTTAGCACTTATCCTACCCCCCTCATGGCCATCCAAACCATTAATCCCGCCACTAACGAGGTCGTCCAATCGTTCGAGGAAATGACCGACCCGGCTATCGAGGCGGCGGTTGCCCAGGCGGCCACGGCTTTCGCGGCCTGGAAAACGACCGCCTACCCCCACCGGGCCCGGCTGCTGCGCCAAGTGGCCGCGCGGCTGCGAGCCCAAAAATCGGTCCTAGCTCGGCTCATTACCCTGGAAATGGGCAAGCTGTTGGCCCAGGCCGAGGGCGAAATTGAGCTGAGCGCCAACATCTTTGATTACTACGCCGAGCACGGAGCCGCGTTTCTGGCCGACCAGCCCCTGCACCCCGACCACGGCACGGCCCTGGTGCGCCACAGCCCCGTGGGGGTGCTGCTGGGGGTCGAGCCCTGGAATTTCCCCTTCTACCAGGTGGCCCGCTTTGCCGCGCCCAACCTCATGATTGGCAACGTGGTGCTGGTGAAACACGCCTCCAGCGTGCCGCAGTGCGGCCTGGCTATCGAGCGCCTGCTGCGCGAGGCCGGGGCCCCGGCCGGGCTCTATACTAACCTGCTGATTTCGGGCCACCGGGCCGATACGCTGGTGACCGACCTGCGCATCAAGGGGGTGTCGCTGACGGGCAGCGAAGCGGCCGGGGCCAGCGTGGCCGCCGCCGCCGGCCAGAGCCTGAAAAAGTCGGTACTGGAGCTGGGCGGCAGCGATGCCTTTCTTATTCTGGAAGATGCCGACATTGACCGGACCGTGGACTGGGCCGTGGTGGGGCGGATAAACAATAACGGCGAGTGCTGCGTGGCCGCCAAGCGCTTCATCGCGGTGGAGACGGTGGCCGACGAATTTCTAGCGAAATTCACGGCGAAAATGGCCGCTCTGCGCGTGGGCGACCCCCTGGACCCGGCCACCGAGCTGGGCCCCCTCAGCAGCGAGGCCGCCGCGGCCGGGCTGGTGGAGCAAGTGCAGCGGGCCGTGCACGGCGGGGCCACGGTGGTGCTAGGCGGCCAGCGGGTGGCCCGGCCGGGCGCATTTATGGAGCCGACCATTCTCACGGACCTCACCCCGACCAATCCGGTTTTTTATGAAGAACTGTTTGGGCCGGTGGCGGCTTTTTTTCGCGTGCCCGATGAGGCCGCCGCCATTGCCCTGGCCAACGACTCGCCATTTGGCCTCGGCGGCTCGGTCTTCACGCGGGATGTGGCGCGTGGCCAGCGCGTGGCCGACCAGCTCGACACGGGCATGGTCTTCATCAACCACCCCACCTGGACGCAGGCCGACCTGCCCTTCGGCGGCACCAAGCGCTCGGGCTACGGCCGCGAACTGGCCGGGCTGGGCATCGAGGAGTTCGTCAATAAAAAGCTCATCCGCGTGAGCGCTCTTATCGACCCGTTTTAGCGCTTTTTGGTGGGGTAGAAGGGTGTTTCGTTGAAGCTTTTTGAAAATTAATACAGAACGTCATGCTTCGACAAGCGGACGCTAGATGAGCATGATGTTCAACCGAAGCTTTACCAATTTCCAAACAGTTGCGTTTTTTCGTATGCGGCACCGCCTCTTATCTGAATCTCCTACCCTCGTGCTCGACTACGACGCCGTGGACGAGCTGCTGCACGCCCGCTGGGGCCCCGAGCAAACGCTGGCCTCGACCCAGGCCGGCTACGAGCAGATACTGGCCGTGCTGCCGGCCCAGCACTGCCACCGCCTGCTTGACGACCGCCGCGCCTCGCGCCTGATGTGGGATGAGCTGGCCACCTGGATGGCCACCAACTGGTACCCGCGCGCCCACGCGGCGGGCCTGCTGCACCACGCCGTGGTATTCGCCGAGGACTTTTTCGGGCACCTCGCCACCGCGCTGGTACTGGCGCGGGTAGATGGCGACGGCCAGCTCGTGGGCTTCAGTTCGGAAGCCGCGGCCCGCCAGCTGCTGCTAGCTTCGTAGGTCCGCCCTTTCCCGTACCCACTATGCTGCTCAATACCAGGCTCCCGGCCGCCTACCTCTTCCGGGGCATCCGCCCCGACCTGGTGCGGGTGCTGCTAATTTCTACCTTCTTCCACCTGCTCAAGCTCTCACTTGGGCCCTTCCTGCCGCCCGTGCCGCTGCAATTACCCACCATTCTGGGGAGCCTGATTTCGCTGCTGCTGGCCTTCAAAACCAACCAATCCTACGAGCGCTGGTGGGAGGCCCGCAAGGTGTGGGGGGCCATCGTTAACGACTCGCGCACGCTGGTGCTGCAAGCCGGCGGCTTCGTGCCCGATGCCGTGCTAGCCGCCGCGCCGTGGCCGCTGCGCGCGCTGGCCCACCGCCAGATAGCCTGGTGCTACTGCCTGGGCGAAACTCTGCGCGGCCTCGACTCCACTGCCACCCTCACCAAGTTCCTACCCCCCGACGAGCTGGCGTACACGCATAATCAGGATAATAAGCCCCTGGCGCTGCTGGCCCTGCACACGGCGCAGCTCAAAACCCTCTACCAGGAAGGCGCGCTCAACGCCTTCCAGCAGGTGCAGCTGGATGCCACGCTGGTGCGCCTCTGCGACGCGCTAGGCCAGGCCGAGCGCCTCAAGAACACGGTGTTTCCGGCCAGCTACCGGCGGCTGGTGCATTTTTTCATCTACCTGTTTCTATTTACGCTCTCGCTGGGGCTGGTGCAGGCCATTGGGCTGTGGGAAATTCCGGTGCTGCTGACCACCGGCTCCACCTTTTTCCTTCTGGAGCGCACCGCCCGCTACCTACAAGACCCCTTCGGCAACCAGCCCACCGACACGCCGGTCACGGCCCTGGCCCGCACCGTAGAAATCAACCTGCGGCAGTTGCTGCACGAGAGCGCCGTGCCCGCGCCGCTCGCGCCCGAAGGCTTTTATTTGCTGTGAGGCGGAGGGCTTTTGATAGCTTGCCCACACCCTGTTTCCCCTACCCCCCGCCGATAGCCAGAGTCCCCGACTAACCTTCTTGTTATGTTTTTTACGATTAAGATTCTGGCTTTAAGAAATTTAAATCCATATTACACTAACAAAGTGTAGTGCTACAGTAGTAGGGGGGGGGTAGCTTTTGAGGCTGTGGTTTTACGTGTTGCAAAGGACCTACAATTCTCGCCCACCTTTTCGCGCCTTCTTCAGCCACTTGAGCGCCGCTGTCACTTTAGCGTCCTGGCTCAAGTCGGTGAAGTTGTCGCCACCCGGGATGAGTACATCGGGGAGGAGGCTAGTTTTGTAAGCGGTGCCGGTACGGTCGGCATCCTGCGAGCCCGCAATGGTGAGGTAGGACCCACCACTGATGGGGTAGCTTTGGTTGGCGGTGGTGGCCCCATAGGTAGGCTCTCCGAAGAAGCGGGTGGCAGGGCGGCCCTTGAGGCTGATGGCGACAATTTCGCCGGAGCTGGCCGTCATCCCGCTGAGCAATACGGCAATGGGCAAATCGGAGCGGCGAGCGGGACAACGGTTGGTCAGCATAGTCACCTGCATGGTATCCATGTAGAAGTTACCCTGGCGCAGGTACGACTGCTGTTCAGGCTGGCCGTTGCTATCCACGAAGCCGCCCAGATGCCCGTCGCCGAGCAGCGGGGCAATGCCGGCCAGCATGGGCACCATAGCCCCGCCATCGTTGAGACGTAGGTCGAGAATCCAGGCCCGGGCCTGGTTAGGAGGGAGGCGGCAGAGCGAATCCTGCACCACTCGGGCCGCCACGCGCATGGCCGCCAGGCTGCCCCCGGCGTTGATGCCCGGCAGTTGGATGTAGCCCACCCGGCCCGGCAGCATCTTCACCAGTACGCCAGGCTTTTTCTTCAGCGCCGCCTTCACTACCTCATTCGCATAAGCAGGGCGGGCGGGATTATACCATTTGTAAATTTTGCCTTGGTAGGTGAGCCAGCCGTGGTCGTCTCTCAGTTGCTCGAACAGGAAAGGATAAATGGGCAGCAGGTCCCGGACGGTAGTAGCTCCCTGGGCCTTTTGGTGTACCACTTGGCGTAGTTGGGGCCAGTTGACAGTGTTGCGTTCCAGCGAGTAGGTCTGCAATAGGGTAAGGCTCTTATCGAGAAAGCTTGCTACGGAGTCGGGCAAGGCCGCCGGAGCGGTCTGGCAGTGGGCTGATGCACTTATACCAGTCAGCAAAAGAAGTATTCCCAGTTTTTTCATGCCCCGAAGATGCTAGTTTTGAATGAAGGGTTGGCTGGGGGGAGGCAAGTGTAGTAATTCCGCGCAAGACGCTGACGAACAGTAAAAAAGAATAGTTACTGTGCTTCGATAGGGGAATTTCCAGCCCCTGGTTCGCTTTGTAAAACAAGGCCAAGGCTTGTAACAGTAGCCTGAATTTAGTAGTCTGTATTGGAAAAGTACCACACCGGCCATTCTTAGGAAAGGAGCCGAAAAATGGCCTATTTTCAAGATTTGTCCGAGAAACCTTGTTGTGTTGAGGGAGAATTCCGCGAAACGAGTCTAACACTGTTCGCCGCTCTGCTACCCCCGCCTCAGTGCTGCCAGCGAATGTGCTGGTCCTCCAGCGGCACGGCGATGCCCTCGTAGGCGGGCAGGATGCGGGCCGTGAAATCACTGGCGGGGCGGGTGGTGGCGACCTGGGCCTGATAGGGGTAGTAGCCGTCGGCAGTGGGGGCTGCGGCTGGTTGCAGCAGGATGCGCAGGGGCATTTCGTCGGGCAGGCCCGTGTGGCGGCGGGCAGGTAATAGCTCTGCCTCTTCAAAGCGATTCCCTGACAATAACGGTCTTATTACCTGACGTTTGTCACGCCGCCGCGCTGGCCCAACGGCTGGTCTGCCTGGGCAGCAACGAAACCAGGTAGCGGTAGCAACTGCCCAAAAACCTGATAAAAATCATGTAGCCCGGCGTTATTCATCAGGGTGTTGGCAGGGGGTAGGGCCGAATTTTGAGCGGTGCAGAAACAGGTAGGCAGGGGCCGAACAAGTTCCTCAGTTGCCTAAAGAATACGGCGGCTTTTCAACGCGCTGTCCGGCTGCTTCGGCCGGGTACTAATCGCTCTTTTCATCTTTTTCCCCACCCATCTCATGGCAAACGTTTTGTGGCTTCAGGGGGGCGCGTGCAGTGGCAACACCATGTCGTTCCTCAATGCCGAAGAACCCACCGTCGTCGAACTCGTGACGGACTTTGGTATTAATATCCTCTGGCATCCGTCGCTGGGCGTGGAGTTGGGGCATCAGGTGACGGACCTGCTGCATGATATTATTGGGGGAAAGGTGGTGCTGGATATTTTCGTGTTTGAGGGCACCGTGGTGCAGGGGCCGAACGGCACCGGTATGATGAACATCTTCGGCGAGCGGGCCATGAAGGACTGGGTGAAGGAGCTGGCCGCCGCCGCCAACTACGTGGTAGCTATTGGCGATTGCGCGACCTGGGGCGGCATTCCGGCCGTGGAGCCCAACCCGAGCGACTCAGTGGGGATGCAGTTTTTCAAGAAGCACAGGGGCGGCTACCTGGGGGCCGATTTCGTGTCGAAGGGCGGGCTGCCAGTTATCAATATTCCGGGTTGCCCGGCGCACCCCGATTGGATAACGCAGATACTGGTGGCCATTTCGACGGGCCGCATCGGCGACGTGCTGATTGACGAGTACCAGCGGCCACGCACCTTTTTCACCGACTTTACGCAAACGGGCTGCACCAACGTGGTCAACTTCCTGCACAAGGTGGACGGCGGCTTTGGCAAGCGCGGCAACGGCTGCCTGTTTTACGAAGTGGGCTGCCGGGGGCCGATGACGCGCTCCAGCTGCAACCGCATTCTGTGGAACCGGCATTCCAGCAAAACGCGCGTCAACCACCCCTGCCTGGGCTGCACCGAGCCGGGTTTCCCGCACCACGACCTTAAGAAAGGCAGCATTTTCAAGACCATGACCTACCTGGGAATGCCCCTTGAAACGCCGACCGGGGATTCTAAAATCGGCTACTATCTGCGGGCCGGCTTCGAGAAAACGCTAGTGGCCGCCGAGAAGGTGGCCGGCGTGGAAGAAGCTTACCACGAAGGCTCCAAGTAGCTCACCCTCATCCTATTCCTACCCAACATGGCACTTGTTAAAGAATTGAATATCTCGCCCGTGGGCCGCGTGGAAGGCGACCTCGACGTGCGCGTGTACATCGAGAACGGCGTGGTGACCCGCGCCTACACGCAGGCGGCCATGTTTCGCGGCTTCGAGCGCATTATGGCCGGTAAGGACCCGCAGGCGGGCCTTATCGTGACGCCGCGCATCTGCGGCATTTGCGGCGGCTCGCATTTATACTGCGCCTCGTCGGCGCTCGATACGGTCTGGAAAACGACCCTACCCCCCAATGCGCTGCTGCTGCGCGGTATCGGGCAGGCGGCCGAAACCTTGCAGAGTATTCCGCGCTGGTTCTACGCCATTTTCGCGCCCGATATGGTGAATAAGAAATTCGCCAATTTCCCACTGTACCCGGAAGTGGTGAAGCGGTTTTCGTCCTACGTGGGCACTTCGTTTCAGAAGGGCGTCACGGCTTCGGGGCGGCCGGTGGAAATCTACGCGCTCTTTGGTGGGCAATGGCCGCACAGCAGCTACATGGTGCCCGGCGGCGTGATGTGCGCCCCGACCCTCAAGGACGTGACCCGCGCCACGGCCATCCAGAACCAGTTTAAGAACGACTGGCTCGAAACCGTGTGGCTGGGCTGCTCGGTGGCCCGCTACCGCGAGGTAAAAACCTGGGACCAGCTGCTGGCCTGGGTGGACGAAAACGAGTCGCAGAAAAACAGCGACTTAGGGCTGTTTATTCGGGCCGGGATGCAGTTTGGGCTGCACAAGTTCGGGCAGGGGGTAGGGCGGTTTATCACCACCGGCAGCTACTTGCAGAAGGACCTATATAACCACCCCACCATCGAGGGGCGCACCAAGGCGCTCATCAGCCGGGCGGGCTTTTACGACGGAAAAAACTACTCCGTGTTCGACCAGGCGCTGGTGAAGGAGCACGTGGAGCACGCCTGGTACGAAACCGTGCCCGCCCTGCACCCCTGGGACGAGCCGCTGCCTACCCCGGTGCAGTCGCAGAGCCTGCAAAAATCCGATGTCAACGGCAAATACTCATGGTCCAAGGCTCCGCGCTACCTGGATATGGCCGCCGAGGCCGGGCCGCTGGCCCGCGTCGTCATCGCCGCCGACCCCAACCACCGGGAGCCGCACCAGATTTACGACCCGCTTTTCGGCGACATCATGCAGCAAATCGGGCCGAGCGTGTTTACGCGGGTGCTGGCCCGGATGCACGAAGCATCGACTCTCTACCACTACATGACGGAGTGGCTGAGCCAGTTGGACCTCAACGGCGAGTTCTACATCAAGCCCGAGGAGCGCGACGGCAAGGGTTTCGGGGCCACCGAGGCCGCCCGTGGTGCGCTGGCCCACTGGATTGAAATCGAGAACGGCGTTATCAAAAACTACCAGGTAGTGGCCCCCACCACCTGGAACGTGGGTCCGCAAGACGACCGGGGCCAGGCCGGCCCCATCGAAGCGGCCCTGCAAGGCATTGAGGTAGAAGACGAAAGCGACCCGGTGGAAGTGGCAATGGTGGCCCGCTCGTTCGATTCGTGCCTGGTGTGTACGGTCCACGCGCACGATGCCAGGAGCGGGGTGCAGTTGGCGAAATTCAAGCTGTAGGGCAAATAGATTCCGTTGGCACCATCCCTCTATCCCCTGCCATGAACCCAAAAACCGCCATTCTCGGCTTCGGCAACCCCGTGCGTAGCGACGACGGCGTGGGGTGCTACGTCATCGAGCAGCTCCAGCAGCGGGCCGATTTGCCGGCGCACATCCACCTGTTCGACATGGGCACGTCGGCGTTTGAGGTGCTTTTTAAGCTGGCGGGGCACGAGCGGTTCATCATCGTGGATGCCGTGGTGAACAGCGGGGAGCCGGCGGGCACCCTGTTTCGGCTGCCCGCCGAGGCCGTGGAAGCCGCCGTGCAGGACGACCCGCTGGTGTTTTTGCACGGCCTGAAGTGGGACCAGGCGCTGGCCTACGCCCGCAGGATTTTGCGCGACGAGTACCCCGACGACATTACCGTGTATCTGGTGGCCGTGGACGATACCCGCCTCGAAATCGGCCTGTCGGAGGCCGTGCGGGCCGGCGGCCACCAGGTATTAGAACTTATTAGCAATGAATGCTTTACTGCTTCGGAACGGCCATCTTCAGTTCACGGCTGAGCTGGTGCAGCGGGCCTTTGCCGGCGAGCAGCAGCTACGGCGCGTGTACTACCCCGAGCGCCGCGCCCTGCTGCTGGCTCCTAAGTCGGACATCTTCTTCGAGAAAATGCACAAGACCACCTGGTTCGTGCCCAAAGACCGTAACCTACTGGGCGACAAGGCCATCGACGTGCGCGATATTCTGCTCGATAACGACCTCGACGAGGCCGACCGCGAAGTAACCTACGAATTAGAACCCACCGGCGTGCTATGCGTGATTTTGTGAACGACCCTGCGAACAACTCTGTGAACGACGCTGCCCTGCTCACCATCGTAGCGCCGCCCGCGCGGCACCCGGCCGTGGCCGCTGCCATCGGCCGCGAGCCGCGCCTGCACGAGCTGGTAAGCGTAGTGGCCGAAGCCCCGGAAAACGCGGACGACTTGCTGGTTGTGCGCGAAGACGGCCTGAATACAGCCGCCGACTGGTCGGAAGCCCGGCCGCCGGTGGTGTTAGCGCAGCCGCTGCCGTTTTCGCCCGAAAACCTGTTGGCGCTCGTCTTCGTGCGGCTGGATAACTGGGAGAAAGCCTGGCAATACGCCGCCCAAAACCCGTCGCTGGCGGCCGACCTCGCGCTGCTACGCGGCTTGCAGGAAGGGGCCCCGCTGGACGTGCCGGCCGCGCCCATAAACGACGTGGGCAGCTTCGGGCACTACCGCCGCTGGCACAACCGCGCCGTGGCCCTCCACTACGGGCAGCTGGCCCGGCGGCCCGCCGCGGCCGACGTGCAGTACGCTTACCAGCAGGCCATTGCCCACGCGCCGGGGGCCGATTGGCAGGCGTTTTCGACCAAGCACTACGCCACCTTTCTGCTCGATAACGGCCAACTGGCCGAGGCCCGGCAGCAACTGGCCGCTACCTGCGACCTGCCCCTGAGCGCCACCGCGCGGCACGAGTTGCTGGCGGTAGAGGCGGCCGTGCTGCTGCAACAGTTCACCGTGCCCTACGATGCCGGGCTCCTGGCCGAGCTAAAAGACAAGCTCTGGCAAACGCTGGGCTACTACGAGCGGCGCGGGCGCGGCCTCAGCGCCGCGCTTACCCTGCTCGATGCCGCGCAGGTGGCCAATTTCTCAAACAGCTTTGCCGAGGCGCTGGGCTACCTCAACCGCGCCGTGGCCCTGCTGAGCGAGGCCGATGCGCCCGAGCTGCTGGCCAACGCGCAGTACCGCAAGGGCGTGCTGCTCTTCACCTGGGCGCAGAACGGCAACCCGCAGTTTTATCGGGGGGCTATGAAAGCCTATCAGCAAGCCCTACAAGTGTTTACGCGCAACGAGGCGTACCCGGTGTTTGCCGAAATTCAGCACCATCTGGGGGTTATCTACTCGGAAATTCCCGATGAGGTGAAGAAAAAATCGGTGTGGGCGGCCATTTCGGTCAGTTCCTTCAACCAGGCGCTGGAGTTTTTTACCCGTGACACGCACCCCTACGAGTACGCCACTATTTGCAACCACTACGCCAACGCTTTCACCAAGTACCCGGCCGCTTTCAAGACCGATAACTTCGCCAAAGCCCTGACCTACTACCGCCAGGCCCTGGCCGTGCGCACCGCCGCCGCCTACCCCTACGAGCGCACCCTAACGCTGCTCAATTTCCTGGCCGCCGCCTGGCAGGTCAACCTGGCGCTCAACCCCGACCCCGCCGTCCTGCTGGCCGAAATGCGCGGCTATGCGCTGGAAGCCAGTGAACTGGTACCCGACCCGGCGCTGGTGCGCGAGGCGCAGGAACACCTAGAGCGGCTGGTGGGGGTAGAAGTAGAGTAACGTTCAAAAGAAGACTCATAACTATCTGTAAAGCAATGCACGAAGTATCCCTCGTTCGCAGCATCATTCGCACCCTCGAAGACGAGTTCGGGGCGGCGGGCGTGGCGCGGGTGCGCGACGTGTATTTGCGCGTGGGGCTGCTCTCGAACGTGGAGCCGGCCCTGATGCAGAACGCCTTTTGGGCGGTGCAGGCGGCCGAGGGGCGCTACGACCACCTCACGCTGCACGTGGAGGTGCTGCCCATCCTGGTGGTGTGCGAGCTGTGCGGGCACCAGTCCACGATTACCAACTACCGGTTTGCCTGCGCCGCGTGCGGGCGGCCGACCAAGAACATCACTCAGGGCACCGAATTACTCATTCACCAGGTGTCGTTTGAAGAAGAATCCCAACCCGTTAGCCCGTCCCGCCCATGAATATGCCCAAATCGAACCAGGCCCCGCTGGGCAAGGTGCAAATCGAGGAAACCTCGCTGCACCTGCTGAAGATGAACGACTTCATCGCCAAGGCCATCCGCGACCGGCTGACGGCCAATAACACGCTGGTTATCAACATCTGCTCGGGGCCGGGTAGCGGCAAAACCAGTCTGCTCCAGGAAACCGCCCGCCGCCTGAAGGACCAGCTGAAGCTATCCGTGCTGGTGGGCGACCTGGAAACCGAGCGCGATGCCGACCGCATCCGCGAGGCCGGCATCGACAGCCTGCAAATAGTAACCGGCGGCACCTGCCACCTGGAGGCGCAAATGGTGTTTCAGGCCCTCGACCACATCGACCTGCAAGGGGTTGATATTCTGTTTATTGAGAACGTGGGCAACCTGGTTTGCCCGGCCTCCTTCGACCTTGGCGAGGACTACCGGGTAGTGCTGCTGGCCACCACCGAGGGCGACGATAAGCCCAAGAAATACCCGCGGATGTTCGTCACGAGCGAGTTGCTGGTCATCTCCAAGTCCGATTTGCTGCCCTACCTGCCGTTTTCGGTGGAAGCCGCCACCCAGGATGCCCGCGACTGCAACCCCACCATCGAGGTGCTGACGCTTTCCAGCTACAAGGGCGCGGGCATGGAAGCCTGGTGCGAGTGGCTGCTGGCCAGACTCGCCGAGAAAAAAGCCGCCGCTCATTCTGAACCCCAACTCGCGTGAAAACCCACCACGTCCATTTGCGGGGCCGGGTGCAGGGCGTGGGGTTTCGGCCCTTCGTGTTCCGCTTGGCGCGGGCGTTGGGCCTGTGCGGCACCGTGAGCAACGGCGCGGATGGCGTGCATATTCACCTGCAAGCCGCCGACGACGTGGCCGCCGATTTCCTGGCTCGCGTGCGGGCCGAGGCCCCGCCGCTGGCCCGCGTAACGGCCGCCACGGTGGCCGTGTGCGACCAGCCGCCGTTCGCCGGTTTCACCATCATCGAAAGCACCGCCGATGCCCGCGCCGCCCTCTGGCTCACGCCCGATTTGGCAATGTGCGCCGCCTGCCGCGCCGAGCTGCACGACCCGGAAAATCGCCGTTTCGGCTACGCCTTCATCACCTGCACCGACTGCGGCCCGCGCTACTCCATCGCCCGCCAGTTGCCCTTCGACCGGGCCGTGACCAGCATGGCCGATTTCCCGCCCTGCGCCGCCTGCCAGGCTGAATACCACGACCCCGCCAACCGCCGCTTCTACGCCCAAACCATTTCCTGCCCCGCCTGCGGCCCCGCGCTGCACGGCTGGGAGGGCGAAAACCCCCTGCCGCCCGGCCAGGAGCTGGCCCGCGTGCAAGCCTTATTAGAAGCCGGCCAAACCGTGGCCGTGAAGGGCATCGGCGGCTACCTGCTGCTCTGCGATGCCACCAATGCCGCCGCCGTGCAGCGCCTGCGCCTGCGCAAGCACCGCCCCGGTAAGCCCTTCGCCCTGCTCTACCCCGATGCGGAAACCCTGCGCACCGACTGCCACCTGCACCCCGACGAGCTGGCCGAGCTAACCAGTCCGGCCGCGCCTATCGTGCTGCTAGCCGTGCGCGAAAACCCCGCCTCGGGCGTGGCGCTGGCCGCCGTGGCCCCGCGCCTGCGCCAGCTGGGAGCCATGCTGCCCAACGCCCCGCTGCTGGACCTGCTGGCCCGCCGATTTGGCCGCCCGCTGGTGGCCACAAGCGGCAACCTCAGCGGCAGCCCCATTGCCTACGACGATGCCACCGCCCGCGCCACGCTGGCCCCGGTAGCCGATGCGTTCCTGGGGCACGACTGCGCCATTGTGGTGCCGCAGGATGATTCGGTGGTGCGGTTCACGGCCCGGCACCGCCAGCGGATTCTGCTGCGGCGGGGTAGGGGCCTGGCTCCCTCAGTGCCTATGATAGAAAATTCTGAAAATCAGAAATTTAACCCACCAACCACGCTGGCTTTTGGGGCTTCGCTGAAAAGCACGTTTGCCCTCTCGGTGCCGGGCTACGTGTACTTGAGCCAGTACGTGGGCGACCTGGAGAGCTTCGACACGCAGGAGAGTTTCCGGCACGGGCTGGCTCATTTCCAGCGTCTGTTTCGTCAGCCCCCCGCGCAGCTACGCGCCGATGCCCACGCCGGCTACTTCTCCACGCAGCTCGCCACAGAATTGGCCGCCGACTGGCAGGCCCCCGTGCAGCTTATCCAGCACCACGCCGCCCACCTGGCCGCCGTGCTGGCCGAGCACGCGCCGAATGCCGAGCCCACGCTAGGCATCATCTGGGACGGCACCGGCTACGGCACCGACGGTCACATCTGGGGCGGCGAGTTTCTGCGGAGCCCGGCGGGCCAAGGCCCGCCGCGCGTGGCGCATTTTACCTATTTCGACGCGCTGCTGGGCGACAAGATGCCCCGCGAGCCGCGCTTATCTGCCTTCTCCCTGGCCCGCCACCTGCGCGGCGGCGACGCAGTGCTACGCCCCAAATTCAGCGCCCGCGAATACGATTTATACACTAGGCTGCTGGCCCAGAACAAGGTCAAAACCAGCAGCGTCGGCCGCCTCTTCGATGCCGTGGCGGCCGTGCTGGGCTTGGCCGACGCAGTGAGCTACGAGGGGGAGGCCGCGTTGCTACTCGAAACCCTGGCCGCTGATTATGCGGCGCGGCATGGCTACGCCTGGGAGCAACCGTACCTGGCAGAATGGGAGGGCGTCGGCAACGTGCCCACGCCCATTCTCATGCAGGAAATTCTGGATGACGTGGCCGCCGCAAAACCGGTCGGCTGGGTTGCCGCCCGCTTCCACCATTCGCTGGTCAGCATCGTGCGCAAAACCGCCGAAGCGCAGCAGCTCAAGCGACTGGCATTCAGCGGCGGCGTATTCCAGAATGCGTTGCTGGTGGACTTGCTGATTGATAGATTATCAAGTGGTTTTGAGCTGTTATTTCACTGGGAGCTGGCCCCCAATGACGAGTGCATTGCCTTCGGGCAGCTGTTTGCGGAGCCGTGTCATTCACCCGAACAAAAAACAGAACGTCATGCTCATCTGGCGTCCGCTTGTCGAAGCATCTTTACCGCTTCGTTGAATGAACCTGACGAAGCGGTAGAGATGCTTCGACAAGCGGACGCCAGATGAGCATGACGTTCTGTTTTTTGCCTTATTTTCCACTGCCTAAAACCACTATCCACCATGTGTTTAGCAATTCCCGGTAAGATAAAATCCATCGAGCTGCAATACGGCGGGCTGGTCCGCATGGCGAAGGTGGAGTTCGGCGGTATCGTCAAAGAAGCCAGCCTGGACATGGTGCCGCACGCCAAAATCGGCGACTACGTGCTGGTACACGTGGGCGTGGCCATCACCATCGTGGACGAGGAGGAAGCCGCCAAATCCTTCGCCTACCTGCGCGAAATCGGGGAGCTGGATGAGCTGGTGGCCGGCAGCCAAATCGATAGACCCTACTAGCCATGAAATACCTATCCGAATACCGCGCCCCCGAGCTGGTCGAGCAGTACCTCGCCGAGCTGCACCGCACCGCCACCCGCCCCTGGACCATCATGGAAGTGTGCGGCGGCCAGACGCATAGCCTGGTTAAAAACGGCATTATCAGCCTGTTGCCCGAGAACGTGCGCATGGTGCATGGCCCCGGCTGCCCGGTGTGCGTCACGCCGCTGCACCTCATCGACAAGGCCGTGTACCTGGCCGAGATGTGCGGGGTCATCCTGTGCTCCTACGGCGACATGGTGCGCGTGCCCGGCTCCAAACGCAGCTTGCTCGAAGCCAAGGCCAACGGGGCCGACGTGCGCATCCTGTACTCACCGCTGGAGGCCGTGCAGATTGCACAGCAAAACCCTGACCAGCAGGTTGTTTTCTTCGCCGTGGGCTTTGAAACCACCGCCCCCGCCAATGCCCTTTCGGTGGTCCACGCGCGGCGGCTGGGGCTCACCAATTATGCCATTCTGGCCTCGCACGTGCTGGTGCCCCCGGCGATGGAAGCCGTGCTGGACGACCCCGAAACCAACATTCAGGGCTTTCTGGCGGCCGGCCACGTCTGCACCATCATGGGCGTGTACGACTACGTGCCGCTGGTGCAGAAGTACCAGGTACCCATCGTGGTAACCGGCTTCGAGCCCGTCGATTTGCTCCAGGGAATCCTGATGACCGTGCGCCAATTGGAGCGCGGCGAGGCCCGGCTCGAAAACCAGTACACCCGCGTGGTGAGCGACGACGGCAACCCCGATGCCCGCCGCGTCATCGAAGAAGTATTCGAGGTGACGGACCGCGAGTGGCGCGGCATCGGCAACATCCCCCGCAGCGGCTGGGAAGTGCGCCCCGAGCTGGCTCAATTTGATGCCAACCGCAAGTTTGACGTGGCTATCGCCAAGGCCCCTGAATGCGCCGATTGCATCGCCGGGCAAGTCCTCAAGGGCATCAAAAAACCCAATGAGTGCAGCCAGTTCGGCAAGCGCTGCACGCCGCTCAATCCACTGGGCGCGCCGATGGTGTCGTCGGAGGGCGCGTGCGCGGCTTATTATCATTTTTCGCAGGCGGCGGTGCCGGTTTCTGCTTGATTGTACTGCGCAAACGGAGCGCCTCACCCCCCTACCCCCTCTCCGAAAAGGAGAGGGGGAGCCTGACGATTTCCCAATAAAAGCGTCCGTTTGCCGACGGTCAGCTCCCCTCTCCTTTTCGGAGAGGGGGCCGGCCCCAAAGGGGTCTCGTGAGGCGCTCCGTTCGCGCAATTAAACCGATTCTCTACCCTAACCGCCCATTACTACCCCCTCTCCATGAACCTTTCCTGCCCCATGCCCGTGCTGGATTTTGACGTGATAACGCTGG
Organism: Hymenobacter psoromatis; assembly: GCA_001596155.1. Lineage (NCBI taxonomy): Bacteria > Pseudomonadati > Bacteroidota > Cytophagia > Cytophagales > Hymenobacteraceae > Hymenobacter > Hymenobacter psoromatis. The sequence continues at coordinate 179,586 of CP014769.1, forward strand.
GCCACGGCGGCGGGGGCATCCTCACGCACCGGCTACTGGAATCCGGTGTATTCAGCCTCTTCAAAAACGACCTGCTGGACGAGCGCCACGACGGGGCCATTTTCGAGCTGACCGGCCGCGTGGCTTTTTCCACCGATAGCTACGTGGTATCGCCCATTTTCTTCCCCGGCGGCAACATCGGCGAGCTGGCCGTGAACGGCACCGTGAACGACCTAGCCATGTGCGGGGCCATTCCTAAATACCTCTCGCTCAGCTTTATTCTCGAAGAAGGCTTGCCGATGACCGAGTTCTGGGACATCCTGGTGAGCATCCGCGACGCGGCCCGACGGGCGGGTGTGCAGATTGTAACCGGCGACACCAAAGTGGTGGAAAAGGGCAAGGGCGATGGCATTTTTATCAATACGTCCGGCATCGGCCACGTCCACCCGCAGGCCCGGATTGCCAGCCGCCACGTGCGGGCCGGCGACAAAATCGTAGTGTCGGGTTACGTGGCTACCCACGGCATCGCCATTATGAGCGTGCGCACCGGCCTCACCTTTGAAACCGATTTGGTGAGCGACACCGCCAACCTCAACCACACCGTGGCCGCCCTGCTCGATGAGTTCGGCGAGCAAATTCACCTGCTGCGCGACCCCACCCGCGGCGGCGTGGCCACCGTGCTCAACGAAATTGCCCAGGATTGTAGCCTCGGCGTAACGTTGGCCCAGGATGCCATTCCCGTGCTCGACGACGTGCAAAGTGCCTGCGAACTCCTCGGCCTCGACCCGCTCTACGTGGCTAACGAGGGCGTTTTCCTGACCGTAGTGGCCGCCGAAGCCGCCGATGCCCTGGTGGCGAAGCTGCGCGAGCTGCCGCACGGCGCGGATGCCGCCATCATCGGCGAAGTGGTGGCGGAGCACCCGCGCCAGGTGGTGCTGCACAGCCGCATCGGCGGGCGGCGCGTGGTGAGTATGCTGGTGGGCGAGCAGTTGCCGCGCATTTGTTAAGCCCTCGCCCCAATGGAAACCCTCAACGTTTCGCTCTCCAATAACCCGAACGCGGCCGCGGTGGCCGGCGCGGGCGCGTCGAGCCCCGTGGCGTCGCTGCCGGGCCGGCCGCCGCTGGTAATGGGTGCGCAGGTGTTTCGGGGCGACGCGGGCAACCCGTTGCTGGCCCCGCGCGGCGTGTGGCTGACGGGCCAGCGCCTGCTGGTGGCCGATACGGGCCAGAACCGCGTGTTTATCTGGAACCAACTGCCAACCAGCGAGTTTGCCGCGCCCGACGTGGTGCTGGGCCAATTGGAGCTGCTCGCTACCGGCCGCAATTCCGGCCACCAGGCGGCGGCGGGCACGCTGCATTATCCGTCGGGTCTGTGGTCGGATGGCACGCGCCTGCTCATCGCCGATGCCTGGAACCACCGCGTGCTCATCTGGCACACGTTTCCGACGCGGCACGGCCAGCCGGCCGATGTGGTGGTGGGCCAGGCCGATTTTCACGGCAGCCAGCCCAATGAAAAAGGTATTGGCAGCCTACCCACCGCCACCAGTCTCAACTGGCCCTACGGCGTATTTTCCGACGGTCAGCGCCTCTGGATTGCCGATACTGGCAACCGCCGCGTGCTCTGCTACCACCAGATTCCGACCCAAAACCACGCCGCCGCCGATGCCGTCATCGGTAAAGATTCCTTTACTGGGCGCGACTACGAAAGCGCCCAGCCCGTGTGGCCCTACGCCGTGCGCGTGAGCCCCGCCGGCCAGTTGCTCATCGCCGATACGCAGTACTACCGCGCCCTGCTCTGGCACGACTGGCGCACCGCCCCGCACCAGCCGGCCGACGTGCTCATCGGCCAGCCCGATTTTGAGGCCAACGGCCAGAACCAGTACCGCCTCTACCCCGAAGCCAACACGCTGAGCTGGGTGTACGATGCCTTTTTCCACCAAAACCAACTCCTCATCGCCGACACCGGCAACAGCCGCCTGCTCTGGTTCGACCAGGTGCCCACCGCCAACAACGCCGCCGCCGATAACCTGCTCGGCCACGCCGATTTTGGCATTAGCAGCGAAAACGCTACCACCCGCTTCGGCACCGACCGGCAGCTGTACTGGCCCTTTTCGCTCTGCGCCGAGGACCGGAATCTGGCCGTGGCCGATACCGGCAACCACCGCATTATTCTGTACAAGCTGCCCGAATAAACGCACGTCTCATGCACGAATTTATGAATGCTGCCTTTCCCGTTGTCGTGGCCGCCGTGGCCGGTTTCTCGCACGCCTTTGAGGCCGACCACCTGGTGGCGGTGAGCAACATCGTGACGCGCCGCACCACGTCGCTGGCCGCCATCAAGGACGGCGTGTTGTGGGGCCTGGGACACACGTCCACCATTCTGTTGGTGGCGCTGGTGTTCCTGCTGGGGCGGCTGGTGCTGCACCTGGGGCCCTTCCGCTACCTCGAAGCCAGCGTGGGCCTGCTGCTAGTGGGGCTGGGCGGGGGGCGGCTCTGGCGCATTCTGCACGCCCAAAGTCCCGGCCACGCGCACCCGGAACCGGCTTTTTCGCTGGCCTACGGCGTGGGCATGGTGCATGGCCTGGCGGGCAGCGGGGCGCTGCTGCTTTCGGTGCTGACGCAAATAAAAAGCGGCTGGGACAGCATCGGCTACCTGCTCATTTTCGGCGCGGGTTCGGTGGTGGGCATGATGGTGGCGGCCGGCGTGTTCAGCCTGCCCTTCTCGGTGGCGCTGTTGCAAAGCAGCAGGCTGCGCACGGGCCTCACGGTGTTGTCGTCGGTGGTGTGCGTGGGCCTGGGCCTGAAAGTGTTGCACCAAAATCTGCTTCCCTAACGTGGAAAACGCCCCCCAAACCTACCCCGAGGCCGATTTCGTGGCATATGCCTTCACCCATATGGGCATTGCAATAGCGAAGCGCGACGGCCGTATTTTCGAGTTGGCCAACGGCTTCGTGGTCGAAGTCGAAAGCAAGGACCTCTACCGCCTCTCGCACGAGGGCTGGGTCATCTCGCCCTTCGACGACATCGAAAAGCTGTGCGCCTTCATCGAGCGCAACTCGTAGCTGAGCGGGTGCGCGTGGGCCGCCACCCGTTGCTACGCACCGCCCGCTACGTGCTAAATCCCTTTCGCATCGCAGCCGGTTGAGGCCGTTGACAGCGGGCCGCTTCACGTGGATTGCTTGGGAATATAACCAAAAAATGCTATCCAATTACGTATCGTTTCTACCAGCTTATAAACTTGAGTACTGGGATTTGTATTGAGCAACTCCTTACCTATATGTGCTAAAGCTAGTACTTTGGCGCGATAGATAGCATCCTGTTCACTACCAACTTGCATCACGGCATCTACAATATCCTTCTTGCCGTGAATATACTGAAAGGTGCTGAAAGCATCGTGCTTTCGTACTTCCTGTTCCAATTGCGCGTAAATAGTGGCGCGTGGAATAGCTTCGTCGTGGCTTACATCGGCTAAGTGTAGAAGCAGCCATAATTCAAACACTTCGTTGCTGAAGGCAAGTTGAAATTTATTATCGGCGGCCAATTTTAATGCCGCATGGAATCTGGCTTTTTTGCCGGGTGATAAGTCTGCGTCGTCCTTGTCGAACACCACCCAAGTTTCGTCCACTGTTCGGTTGAACTCCTCCGCCAGTTGGTCACGCTCGGTGCAGGCTCGCTCTACTACACCCTGCGGGTCGAGGCCGGCACCTACGGGACGCAGATACATAGTTTCAGGCGGAATATCCTGTTCAAATTTGCCAAAATAGTATGGCTCGGTTTGGCCATCCTCGCACACAATCAGGAACAGGTATTGATACCGCCGATGACGGATAGGGCGCTCAATTTCTGTCCGGGCACTTTTGCCTGCCCTTACGCTTCCTGCTTTGGCCACTTTGCGTTGCGGATGAAATTAAGGAAAGGTTGGAACGCCGGTATCGCACCATAACGACCCTCGAAGTACCGCTTCTCCTTATCAGCATCAGGCCGCTCCTTGCTGTTGATGCCATTCTTGGTCAGGTATTGGAAATCGGAAAGTGCATAAAGCTCAGTACCTTCCCACTCGTTTTTCTCGGCAAAGGTGATTTGGTCACGGCGTAGTTTAGCGTGAGTCAATAGATTGGTATCGTGGGTGGCAAACACCAGTTGCGCGCCGTTGGGGTTGCTGTCGCTATTCAGAAATGTATCAATGGTATTAAGCGTCATTAGCGGGTGCATATTGGCCTCAATTTCGTCTATGATTAGCACACCGCCCTTCGCCAATGCCCACAGCACTGGCCCGCTCAAACGCAAGGCATTCTGCGTGCCAGACGACTCTTTTTCATCTAATTTCCAGGTGCGCGTTCTATCGGTTGGCTTACCGTTCCGGTCGTATATGCGGTGGGTAGTCTGCACAGAATAGGTATGCTTGCCGCGTAGTGAACCTACTATTTGACTACGCATGGATTCAGGCATACTAGCTGGTAACTCCGATTCATCAAACTCTTTGGTTGTTACATTAATATCCAAAATATTGAGACTTAGTGCGGCCATATAACCCTTGATTTTATCGCGCATCTCTTCATCTTCCCACAGCGATACTGTCTGTATTTCCTGCGCTTGAGTATTGAGGCCATCCAGCATATTCAACCGGCCAAACCACTGCATGATGCTTTTTGCCTCTTCCACGTTCAGGGTATCACACATGGAGAGAAACAAGGCATTTGGCCTGGTTGCTTCGATAGCCGCGTTCATGAGGCGTCGGGAACCTACGTAGCTTGGCCCAACCTCAATCGTATCTCCTTCGCGGGCAAATAGATTTACTTCTCTACTGTCCTTTTTACGAAATAACCACTCCTCTATCACTTCGGTAGCCCCAAATGCTACACCATAGCGGTACCGGTTACCCTGTTGCACGAAAGTGATTTCAAACCTACTAGGCTTGTTTTCCCAACCTTCCCGTAACTCAAATGGGTCGTAGGGGAGCTTCGTAGTCGATGCCATTTGAGCCGAAAGATGCACTAGCCTGTCCAGCAAGCTTATAGCAAGCAGAACATTGCTTTTGCCACTGCTATTAGGTCCGTACACTGCTAACGCATTCAAGGCGCTGTACCGACCTTCTTCCCGAATGTTTTCGGGATAGTCGGTTTGACGAGTAGCTGGCACAAAGCTTAGTATCTGCTCTTCCGCAATTGACCGGTAATTCGACACCCTAAATTCAAGCAACATGGCTTTCCGCGTGATTATTCCGCAATAATAACAGGTTCGAGGTCAAAATGTATTGCTTCCGTTTCGAAGGGTTGGTCGATTAGTGGGATGAGTCACCTAATTTGCTCAATGGCATCCGGTAGCTTAGCGCTAATAGCAGCAGCAAGAAGAGGGGCTTGAAAAGCAGTAGCACCACATTTTTCTGACCGCCTGCCCGCTGGCCACCGTGATTAATTCTGGTAAACAAGCAGCTTGCCCGCATCAGTGCTGCCAGCGAATGTGCTGGTCGTCCAGCGGCACGGCGATGCCTTCGTAAGCCGGCAGGATGCGGGCCGTGAAATCACCGGTGGGGCGGGTCGTGGTGACGAGCGCCTGGTAGGGGTAGTGGCCGTCGGCATCGGGGGCCGCGTCCGGCTTTAGCGGGATTCGCAGGGGCGCGGCCCCGTTGAGGCCCGTCGCGTACAGCTCTACCAGCACCTGGGCGGGGGTAAGCGCCCCCAGCCGGACTGGTATTTGAAACCGGTAGCCGCCAGCGACGGTATCCGTTTGCACCTGGCCGAATTCCAGCTTATCCCACTCACTAGCAATCTGCTGGCGTTGCTGCACGATGGCCGCCCCGGCCGCGCCTTGGTTGGTGGCGCGCTGGGCGTAGCGGGTGGCGGCGGGCAGGTAGTAGCTTTCCGTGTACTCGCGCACGGTGCGGTTGGCCGAGAACTGCGGCGTGAGGGTGGCCATGCTTTGGCGCATCCGCTCGACCCAGCGCACGGGGATGCCGTGGGCGTCGCGGGCGTAGAACTCGGGCACCACCTGGGTTTCGAGTAGGGTGTAGAGCGCGTCGGCCTCGGCGGCGTCCCAGGCGGGGTCGTCGCCGTGCTCCTGGCCGTCGCCGATGGCCCAGCCCACTGCGGGGGTGTAGGCTTCGGCCCACCAGCCGTCCAGCTCCGAGAGGTTGAGGCCGCCATTCACGAGCACCTTCATGCCGCTGGTGCCGCTGGCTTCCCAGGGCCGGCGGGGCGTGTTCAGCCACACATCCACGCCCTGCACCAGGTGCTCGGCCATGAGCATATCATAATCACTCAGAAAAACCACGTGCTGATGCAGCTGGTGCTGGTCAACAAACTGTATCCACCGCTGAATCAGAATTTTACTACCCTCGTCGAAGGGCGGGGCCTTGCCGGCCAGCACCAGCTGCACGGGCTGCGCGCGGTTGGTGAGCAGGCGGACGAACCGCTCGGGGTCGTGCAGCAGCAGGTCGGGCCGCTTGTAGTCCACGAAGCGGCGGGCAAAGCCCAGCATCAACGTATTGTCGTCGAATACCTTACCAGCAATATCAACCAGCCCTGGCGGGTAGCCCGCCACAGTGAACTGCCGGGCCAGCCGCTCGCGGGTGTAGGCCACCAGCGCCTGGCGGCAGCTGGTCGCCAGCTGCCACAAGTCGGCGTCGGGCACCTGGCCGATGTGCTGGGCCAGCGCGGTCAGGTCGCCGCGCCACCGGTCTTTGCCGCAGGCGGTGGTCCAGATGGCATCGGCGGCCTCGGCATCCCAGCTGGGCATATGCACGCCGTTGGTAACGTAGCCTATCGGCACCTCCTCGACGGGCCAGCGCGGAAACAGCCCGCTAAACAGCTGCCGGCTCACCTGCCCGTGCAGCTTGCTCACCCCATTGATGCCCCCGCAGCCCCGAATGGCCAGAAAAGCCATGTTGAAGCTCTCCGAGGAATCGGCGGGGCGCTGGCGGCCCAGCGCCAGCAGGGTATCCAGGTCGATACCCAGCTCCTGCCGGGCGTAGTCGCCCAAAAACTGGTTCATCAGGGCCGGACTGAAGTGGTCGAAGCCCGCCGCCACGGCCGTGTGGGTGGTAAAGTGGTTGCCGGGGCGCGTCACGGCCAGCGCCGCCTCAAAGGCGAGGCCGGTTTCCCGCATCAAGGTCTTGGCCCGCTCCAGCACCACGAAGGCCGCGTGGCCTTCGTTGAGGTGGCACACGTCGGGCCGGATACCCAGGGCTTGCAGCACGCGCCAGCCCCCGATGCCGAGAATAATTTCCTGCTGAATGCGCTGCTCCATGCCCCCGCCGTACAGCTCGGTCGTGACGCCCCGGTGCTGCGGCAGGTTGGCCGGGTCGTTGCTATCAAGCAGATACAGCATCACGTCGCCCACCTTCGCCTGCCAGATGCGCAGCCACACCGGAAAGCCCGACAGGGTAATCCGTAGCCGCAGCCACTCCCCATTGGGCAGCCGCAGCGGGGTAATGGGCAGCTGGCCGGGGTCGTTGTACGGAAACAGCGCCTGCTGCATCCCCTGGCGGTCAATTTCCTGCCGAAAGTAGCCCTGCTGGTACAGCAGCCCTACCCCCACCACGGGCACGCCCAGGTCGCTGGCCGTTTTCAGCTGGTCGCCGGCCACGTTGCCCAGCCCGCCCACGTAAATGGGCAGCGCCTCGCTCAGCATATACTCCATGCTGAAATAGGCCACGCAGGTCAGGGGCGAATTCGGGTGCTGCTCTTGAAACCACTTGGGGCGGTCGGTGGCCTGTTGCTTTTGCGTCGTCAGGGCCTTCATTTGGCCTTGGAAGGCCGGGTCGGCGAGGCGCTTCTCCAGCACCTCACGCGAGGCGGTTTGCAGCACTACCCAGGGGTTGTGGGTGCGGTCCCACAGCTCGGCATCGAGTTGCTGCCAGAGCGTATCGGCCGCGTGGTTCCACGACCATTGCAGGTCGAGGGCCAGCTCGGTCAGGGTATCGAGGCCGGGTAGCTCGGTGGGTAGGAAGCCGTGGCTTCGGCTGAAATTTGGGCTGTCTGTGGTCATAGGGTTTGGGGGTTGCATTTTAGCTCGCCCTCCGTGTGACCCCACCCCCTAGCCCCCTCCCCTTCGGGAGAGGGGGAACTAGCTCTAAATCTAAAGGACTAATTGCTAGTTTTTTAAAGCTAAGGCTAGTTCCCCCTCTCCCGAAGGGGAGGGGGCTAGGGGGTGGGGTCACGCGGAGGGCGACACTGTTACTAAATCAGGATTTCGCCAGGGCGGTATCCACCATTTCCTGGGCTTGTGCCATAATCTTAGCGAGATGTTCCTGTCCCAGAAAACTTTCGCCATAAATCTTATAGATAGCCTCCGTGCCCGAAGGCCGGGCGGCAAACCACCCGTTCTCAGTCGTCACTTTCAGGCCCCCAATGGGCGCGTGGTTGCCGGGGGCCTGGGTCAGAATGGCGGTTATTTTCTCGCCGGCCAGCTCGGTACTGGTCACCTGGCTGGCGGTGAGGGCCGCGAGCTTTTGCTGCTGGGCCGGCGTGGCCGGGGCCTCCGCCAGCTTGGTTACCGGGTCGCCCAGCTCGTGGGTGATAGCCTGGTACAGGTCGCCGGGGTCCTTGCCCAGGCACGCCGTGATTTCGGCCGATAGCAGGGCCGGGATGAACCCGTCTTTGTCGGTGGTCCAGACCTGGCCATTAAGCCGCGAAAACGCGGCCCCGGCGCTTTCCTCGGCCGCAAACCCCAGGGAGCCATCGAGCAGGCCCGCGGCAAACCACTTGAAGCCGACGGGCGTTTCAAACACCCGGCGGCCCAGCCGGGTCGCCGCCCGTTCGAGCAGCTGGCTGGTAACCACCGACTTGCCCACGGCCGCCGCGTCGCCCCAGTCAGGCCGGTGCCGAAAGAGGTAGTCCACGCACACGGTGAGGTAGTGGTTGGGGGGTAGCAGGCCGTGGCTGCGGGTCACTATGCCGTGCCGGTCGTGGTCGGTGTCGCAGGCAAAGGCGATGTCGAACTTGTCCTTCAGCTTAATGAGGCTCTGCATAGCGTAGGGCGAGGACGGGTCCATGCGAATCTGCCCGTCCCAATCCACGGTCATGAAGCGGAACGTGGGGTCCACGGTCTGGTTAACCACCGTGAGGTTGAGCCGGTAGTGCGCCCCGATGGCTCCCCAGTAATGCACCCCGGCCCCGCCCAGCGGGTCCACGCCCAGGTGCAGGCCCCCGCCCCGGATAACGTCCATGTCAAGCACGTTGCCTAGGTCGGCAATGTAGGTATTGAGGTAGTCGTGCGTCTGCGTGGTAGCGGCCCGCCGGGCTTTTTCCAGCGACATGCGCTGTACCCCTTTTAAGTTATTGGTGAGCAGCTCGTTGGCCTTATTTTGAATCCACTCCGTCACGGCCGTGGCGGCCCCGCCGCCCTGGGGCGGGTTGTACTTAAAGCCACCGTCGTGGGGCGGGTTGTGCGAGGGCGTAATCACGATGCCGTCGGCCCAGCCGTGTTTCCGGCCCTGGTTATACCCCACGATGGCGTGCGAAATAACCGGCGTGGGCGTGTACTCGCCATCGGTGGCCAGCATCACGGTTACCCCATTAGCGGCCAGCACTTCAAGGGCGGTGCTGAGGGCCGGCACCGAAAGGGCGTGGGTATCCAGGCCCATAAACAGCGGGCCGTCAATCTGATGTGCTTTCCGATACAGGCAAATGCTCTGGGTAATGGCCAGGATATGGTCTTCGTTAAAGGACCGGGTGAAGGACGAGCCGCGGTGCCCAGCCGTGCCAAACGCCACGCGCTGGGCCGGCACCGCCGGGTCCGGCTTATCGGTGTAGTAGGCCGACACGAGCCGGGGCACGTTGACCAGGATATCGGGCGGGGCCGGCTTGCCGGCCAAAGGGCTTATCTTCATAAGGGGGGTAGGGTTACCTGATTCGGTTTTCGGCCGCCGCCGGAGAGCCACCACGAGAGCCAGTGGGTAAAGCAGGGCAAGATTACGCCCCGGCCAGCGCGGCCAGCCTGACGAAAATCAGCCCAAGGGGTGATAATTGACAGCTAATCGCCCTCCGCGGCAACCTCACGGGACCCCTTTGGGGCATAGCCCCTTCTCCTGCGGAGAGGGGGAACTAGTTTTAATCTTAAAAGTCTAGCCTCTAGAATGTTATAACTAGAACTAGTCCACCCTCTCCGCAGGAGAGGGGGCTATGCCCCAAAGGGGTCCCGTGAAGTTGCCGCAGAGGGCGAGTACTCAGCCCGCCCTACTGCCCCTCGCGCCCCTTATCCTTTTTCAATGCCTCAAACCCCGAAACCACGTCGAATAGCTCTTCGTCAATGGCGCTCTGCCGCTGGCGGTAGTACTGGTGCGACATGTCATCGAGCAGGGAGTTGATGTTCTTTTCGGCCCGCTGCATGGCTTGCAGGCGGCTGGCGTTCTCACTGGCCAATGATTCGGCGCAGGCTTTGAACAGGGATACGAACAGCAGCTCGTGCAACAGGGCCGCCAGCGTGGGCGGACGGCCACCCGCCACCTGGGGCACTAGCTTGGTGGGCCAGGTGAGCTGCGCGATGTCGGCCCGCCATTTGGCATCCAGCGGCAGCAGGCGCTGCTGCACGGGCTGATAGCCAGCGGCTTGGGTGGGCTGGTTGTGAAAGACGTAGAACTCCGTCAGCTCGCCTTTGGCCAGGTTTTGCTGGGCCTGGAGCAGGAGCTTGCCTACCAGCGGCGTAACGGCCTTGAGCGAGCTGGGCACGCCAAACCGGGAGGTGAGCGGCAGGCCGTGGTCGGCCAGCAGCAGTTGCACCCGCTCGCCCACGCCCCATACTTCCTGGGGGCCGGGCAGGGCGTGCAGGGCCTGGGCCACGAAGTCGGCCAGCGAGCTGTTGAAGGAACCCACCAGGCCCTGGTCGGACCCAAAAACCAGGGCGCAAATGCGGGGCGGGGGAGCCTTTGGAGGGGCCGGCTTCGGGACGTCCAAAGGCTCGCGGGGCTCCGAGGCGAAGTAGGCCACCAGGCCCAGCGCTACGGTTCGGTAGTACTCCGCGAGGGAGCTTACCGCCGCTTCGTACTGGCTGATATTGGCCGCCGCCATCGCTTTCATAGCCCGCACCACGGATTTAATATCCTTGGCACCCGCCATTTTGTGGGTCAGTTGTAGCAGCGTTTCCATAAGTAGTTCAGCGCAATTGATTTTGCAAAAAGGCCGTCATGCTCATCTGGTTTTGCCAGACTACTTATCAGGCTGGGGACTTGGAGTCCGCCGGAGGCGGGGGCTTAGGGGCCGCCGGGGGCGGGGGCGGGGGAGCCGCCGCAGGTGGGGGAGGCGGGGGCTTTGAAGCCGCCGGGGCTGGTGACTTAGAGTCCGCCGGGGCCGCCGGCGGGGGCGTGGGGGCCGCCGGGGGCGGGGGCTGAAAAGGGGCCAGCACCGTTTTGGCGTTGGCCAGCAGGGCATCGTGGTCGGCTGGGAGCAGGGGCTTTTCGGAGGCTAGGCGCTGGAGTAGGTCGGGGGGTAGGGCCTGGCTGCTTTGGATGAGCTGGGCCTGGGCATCGGGCATTTTCTCCAGGGGCACCTGGTCGAAGTAGCCGCTGGTGAGGGCCAGCAGCACCACCAGCTGCTCGGTTACCGCCAGCGGGCGCAGCTCCGACTGCTTGAGCCACTGGCGGATGCGCTGGCCGTGGTCGATAACGGTTTGCGTGTGCGCATCGAGCCGGGTGCCGAAGCGGGCGTAGTTTTCCAACTCCTCAAACTGCGCGTAGTCCAGCTTGAGCGAGCCGGTGGCGGCGCGGTAGGCGGGCAGCTGGGCCACGCCGCCCACCCGCGACACGGATTTGCCCACATCGACGGCCGGCAGAATGCCCGCCTCAAACAGCTTGGGCGAGAGGTATATCTGGCCATCGGTGATGGAGATGAGGTTGGTCGGAATGTAGGCCGAGATGTTCTGGGCTTCGGTTTCGATGACGGGTAGGGCCGTGAGCGAGCCGCCGCCCAGCGCCGGGCTCAGGTGCGTAGACCGTTCCAACAGGCGCGAGTGGATGTAGAAAATATCGCCCGGAAACGCCTCCCGGCCCGGTGGCCGCCGCAGCAGCAGCGACAGCTCGCGGTAGGCGCGGGCGTGGTGCGTGAGGTCATCGTACACGATGAGCACGTCGCGGCCCTGCTCCATAAAGTGCTCGGCTATGCTGGTGGCCGCGTAGGGCGCGATGTATTCCAGGCCCGGCGCGTCGTTGCCTTCCGCCACCAGCACCACGGTGTAGGCCATTGCCTGGTGCTTACGGAGGATGGCAATCAGCTTGGCCACCGCCGAGGCCCGTTGCCCAATGGCGCAGTACACGCACAACACGTTCTTACCCTGCTGATTAAGAATGGTATCGAGGGCAATGGCGGTTTTGCCGGTCTGCCGGTCGCCCAGAATCAGCTCGCGCTGACCCCGCCCGATGGGAATGAGGGCATCGAGCACCTTGAGGCCGGTTTGCAGCGGCGTATCGACCGCCGCCCGGTCCATGATGGCCGCGGCCGGCCGCTCGATGGGCAGGCGCGTGGCAGTGCGAATAGGCGGCCGCTCATCCAGCGGCTCGCCCAGCGGGTTGATAACCCGGCCGAGCAGCGCGTCGCCCACCGGCACGTCCATGACCCGGCCCGTGCGCTCCACCTCGTCGCCCACGCTCACCCGCGAATCCTCGCCCAGCAGGATAACCCCGATTTCGTCGGCATCCAGGTTGTAGGCAATGCCAAACAGGCCGCTGGGAAACGTCAGCAGCTCCTCAAAGCCCGCCCCCGGCAGCCCGGCCACCCGCACCACCCCCGCCGACACGCTGATAACCGTGCCCAGCTCGCGGGGCACCAGCGCGGGCACAAACGCCTCGCTGGCCCGCACCAGTTCGGCAAAAACGTCGCTCAAAGCCTCGGGCAGCTTACTTGACGACATGAGGCTTGGCTTTAGGATGCGGGGCAGGGGTAGGCGCGGGGGCTTTGGCGTGAGTAGGCGCGGGGGCTTTGACGTGAGCAGGCGCGTGGGCTTTAGCATGAGCCTGCTTGGGAGCCGGCGCGGGGGCCGGGTCAGGAGCCGGCTTGGGGGCTGGCGCTGGGGCCGGGTCAGGAGTCGGCTTGGGGGCTGGGTCAGGGGCTGGCTTGGGAACTGGGTCAGGGGCTGGCTTGGCGGCTGGGTCGGGGGCCGGCTCGTCGTCCGGATCAGGAGCCGGCTTAGGAGCCGGCGTGGCTTTTTCCAGCGCCACCAGGTAGTCGGCTACGTCCCAGGCCAGCTTGAAGCCATTCGCGCTCAGACTGATACCACTGATGAGGGCCGGGTTGGCCGTAAACTCCAGGTCCGGGGCCGCCCCCAGCAGGTCCACCAGCGTTGTTTTAATGGTTGCCTGCTGTTTCGGGGTGAGGGCGGAGGCGCTCTGCACCTGCATCGGCTTTTTGTTGGCTTGGAACGCGGCGACCAAGGGCTTCTTATCATCGTCGCTCAGCTTATGCAGGCGCTGCACGAACACGTCCACGGCCTGGGCCTCCAGGCTCACCGAAGCCAGGTCGGCCAGGGCTTTTTTGGCCACCGCGAAAACGGTCTGCCGGGTTTGCCGAGCCAGGTCGGCCTGCTGGGTAGCCTGGCTTTCCTGCAAGGCTTTCTGTTGCTTGGCGCGTTGGTCATCGGCCTCCTGGCGGGCGGCGGCCAGCAGCTTTTGGCGCTGGGTTTCGGCATCGTTCGTGGCGGCCGTTAGCAGGGCTTGCTTTTGCGCATCGAAGGCCGCGGTTTTCTTCGTCAGCTCGTCGTGGGCGGCTTTGGCTTCGTCTTTCTGAGTTTTGGCAGCTTTGAGCTGCGCCGAAATCTTCTTCTCGCGCTGGTCCATAGCGGCCAGAATGGGGGCGTATAAAAAGCGCCGCATCAACCACACCAGCAGGGCGAAGTTGAGGAGCTGTGCAATGACCGTGAACCAGTTAATTTTCATGACCGTCGCGTTATTTATGGGCGGCGATGACGTGGTTCCAGAACGGGTTGGCGAAAATGAGAATCATCGACACCACAAAGCAGTAAATGGCGGTCGATTCAATCATGGCCAGGCCCACGAACAGGGTGCGCGTAATGGTCGAGGAGGCATCGGGCTGCTGGGCCAGCGCACTCATGGCCGCCGCCACGGCCTTGCCCTCGCTCAGGGCCGGCGTTATGATACCAATGGAGGTAGTGAAGCCCGCCATGATGATGGAAATCATGGCAATAGTGGTGATGCTGTCCATAAAATTTTGGTGTGTAAGTGCTTGGGTGAAAATGCTTTAGTAGTCGCCCTCCGTGGCAACCTCACCCCCTAGCCCCCTCTCCAAAAAAGAGGGGGGACTAGTTCTAGTTTTTAGCTCTAGGCTAGCTTTTTTAGAGCTAGTTCCCCCTCTTTTTTGGAGAGGGGGCTAGGGGGTGAGGTTAATGCGGAGGGCGATTAACAGGAGGGGTACTAACTGCTACTCAGCCGGCAACGGCTGGTCGGCGGGAGTTTTGGTGACGGCCGCCGCGATATAAACCGTGGCCAGAATGGCGAAAATATACGCCTGCACCATCCCCGTGAGCAGCCCCAATAAACTCATGAGCACCGGAAAAAACAGGGGCGCGATGCTCAGCAGAATGGCCACAATCAGGCCCCCGCTCATGATGTTGCCAAACAGCCGCACAGCCAGCGCCAGCGTGCGCGAAGCGTCGGTGATGAGGTTGAAGGGCAGCATGATAAAGGTGGGCTGCACGAAGGTTTTCAGGTAGTGGCGCAGGCCCATTTGCGAAATGCTGAACGCCGGCACGGCGATAAACACCGCCAGCGCCAGCGCTACCGTGGTCGAGAGCGAGCCGGTGGGGGCCTGGTAATCAGGTAGCACGATGCCGAAATTGGCCAGGGCGATAAACAGAAACAACGTGCCGATAAAGCCGATGTAGCGGGCCGGCTGCGGTAGGCCCACCTGCTCGATTTGGGTGTTGATGCCCGACACGATTATTTCGAGCGCGCACTGCCAGCGGGCCGGGTGGAGGCCGGTTTTCAGGTGGCGGGTGCCCCAGGCCGCGGCCCCCACCATCAGCAGCATAATGCCCCAGGTGGTCACCAGCGTGAGGTTAATGGTCACGAAACCGCGCTGCCAGAAGACAACTTCATCCGAGCTAAGATGCATGGGGTAGGGGGGTAGCGGTGGGAGGGGTAGGGGGCGTTGCCGGCCGGGTGCCGGCCGCCACCAAATAGCGCGCGGTCACGAAGCCCAGGAGGCAGGCGAGCAGCGCCCGCCAGTCGCCCCCGCGCCCCACGAAGTAGAACCCTGCCCCCACGCTCCCCGCACGCAGCCAAAAGCTGCCCAGCACCCACAGGGCCGGCGCGCGGGAGGTCAGGCTGAGCCGCACCGTTAGCCAGAGGCCGTAAAAAAACAGGGTGCCCAGGGCCAGGCCAGCGACCAGGGCCAGGGCCAGGGCCATTCTAACGGGTTCAGTCATCAGTTTTGGGCGTTGATTTTGAGGGGGGAGTTTCTTTATCTTCCTGCTTTACCCAGAACCACGCCATGCCGCACCCCAGCACCAGGCCCGCCAGCAGCAGCGTCAGGGTCCAGGACAAGGGGGCGGGCGCGGGCTCGTGCTTATCGAGCCACACGCCCAGGGCCGCGCCGGCCAGCGTGGGCACCACCACCGTCCAGCCCACGGTACCAAACAAACTCAGGCCGTGCAAGATGACGGGGCTATCGTCGGGCGGGGCCTGGCGCTTGCGGCGGGCCTTCTCGCCCACCAGGCGGCTAAAGGCAGATTCGGGGGGGGTAGGGGTCTTCATGGCTAGGTGGGGCGATATTTTTCGAGCCGGGCAATGAAGCCGCTTTCCAGCTGCGCCATCACCCGGCGGTTGGTGCGCTCGGCGGCTTCCTGCGCCTTAAACTGCTTATCGACTGCCGCCTGGAGCTGCGCCAAATCGGAGCCGCCCAGCGCCTGCCGCACCGCCACCGACACCTGCGCCCCGGCCTTGGTCAGCACGCCCTCATCCACCGCCACGTACTGCTCGGGACTGCCGTCGGTCTGGTAAGTCAAAATGCCGGGCACCAGCGCCGCCACGCAGTCGAGGCGGTGGGGTAGCAGGCCATACGAGCCCTCGCTCGTCTCAAACACCACGCGCCGTACCCCCGCCACGTCGAGAAAAACCTCGGACGGCAGCAGCACTTTCAGGTGCATCAGGTCATCGCTCATCGGTGGGGGGTTGATTAAGAGTTGGTAATCACTGTTTTATAAAAACCGTCCGTCATGCTGAGCGCAGCGGAGCGGAGTCGAAGCATCTCTACCGCTTCATCCACGCCGTTCAACGGTGCGGTAGAGATGCTTCGACTCCGCTCCGCTGCGCTCAGCATGACGTTCTTTATTAAGATGTTAGCTATGCGGCGGCCACTGCCGGCACTGCTGCCGCCGGTGGAGCCGCCGCGTCTGGTTTCGATGGGTCCGGCTTCGACGCGTCCGGTTTCGACGGGTCCGGCCCCGGCTTTTTAGCCTGGTCGGCGGCTTTCTTTATCACTTCGTCAATAGTGCCTACCATGTAAAAGGCGCTCTCCGGCAGGTCCTTAAATTCGTCGGCCAGAATCCGTTCGCACCCGCTCAGGGCATCTTCCAGGCTCACATCGACGCCTTTGAGGCCGGTGAACTGCTCGGTGGTAAAAAAAGGCTGCGTCAGGAAGCGCTCCAGGCGGCGGGCGCGGCCCACCAGGCTGCGGTCGGTGGGTGAAAGCTGGTCCATACCCAGCATGGCGATGATGTCCTGCAAGTCTTCGTACTGCGAGAGCACCCGCCGGATTTCCTGCGCCAGCCCATAATGCCGGTCGCCGATAATGCCGGGGGTCGCCATTTTGGAATTCGACTTCAACAGGTCCACGGCCGGGTACATGCCCTCGCTCGCCCGCTCGCGCGACAGGGCCAGCGAGGCCGACAAGTGCGAAAAAGCGTGGACGGCCGACGGGTCGGTCAGGTCGTCGGCCGGCACGTACACGGCCTGAATGGCGGTAATGGCCCCGGCCGCGGTGTTGGTAATGCGCTCTTCCAGCTTGGAAAGCTCGGTGCCCAGCGTGGGCTGGTAGCCCAGGCGCGAGGGCATCTGGCCCAGCAGCCCCGACACTTCCATGCCCGCCTGCATAAACCGGAACAGGTTGTCGATGAGCAGCAGCACGTCGCGGTGCTCGTCGTCGCGGAAATACTCGGCCACGGTCAGGGCCGCGTGCCCCACCCGAAACCGGGCACCGGGCGGCTCGTTCATCTGCCCAAAAAACATCACCATGTTTTTCAGCACGTCGGCCTCCTTCATCTGGTCGTACAGCTCGTAGCCCTCGCGGCACCGCTCGCCGATGCCGCAAAACAGGCTTATCCCCTTGGTGTGGCCCACCATGTTGTGAATCAGCTCGGTGAGCAGCACGGTTTTGCCCACGCCCGCGCCGCCAAACAAGCCGGCTTTGCCGCCCTGCTCCAGCGGCACCAGCACATCAATGGCCTTGATGCCGGTGAGAAAAATCTGCGAAGTAGTCAGCCGCTGGGCCAGCGGTGGGGGCACCTGGTGAATGTTGCGCCGGGGCAGCGGGGGCAGCGCCGGCCCGTGGTCAATGGTATTACCAAACACGTCGAACATCCGGCCAATAATTTCCTTGCCCACTGGCACCATAAGCTGCTGGCCCTCAGTCTCCAGCTGCATCCCTCTGGCCAGGCCCTGGGTGGGGTCCAGGGAAATGCCGCGCACCGTGTGGTCGTCGAGCTGGGTGGCTACTTCTACGGTAATCAGGGGCGCGGCGGTGGTGCGCAGCACGTCGTAAATCGCCGGCAGCTCGTGCGCAAACCAGACATCGACCACGGTGCCCCGCACCGCCACCACGTGGCCCTGGTTGTGGGAGTCAGGTGGGGCGGGGGCCGCGCCAGCGGCCGGCGAGTGGCTCGAATGATTCATAGGGGGTAGGCGAGTAGGCCGGCAAGCAGCCGCAGCCCCCATCAGTGGGAAGGCTCTAGCAAAGTTGGCCGTTTCCTAAAGCCCATCCGCTGACGATAACCCCTGAAAAACCTGACGTTTATCATGCTCACTCCTAAGTTCAGGCGGCCTTCATTCTTAATTATGAATAAGAACCTGAAATCCGCTCTAGGCAGCCGCCACGGCCGCCACGGCCACGACCCGCTGCGCGGCCCGCACCAGGGCAATAAATTCGTCGGCGTGCAGGGCGGCCCCACCCACCAGGGCCCCGTCAATATCGGGCGCGTGCAGGAAGGGGTCAGCATCGGACGGCGTAACGCTGCCGCCGTACAGGATAAGCGTGGCCGCGGCCACCGCGCCCCCGTAGTGCTGAGCAATGTGCTGGCGCAGGGCGGCGTGCATCTCCTGGGCCTGCGCCGCCGTGGCCGGTGCCCCCGAACCAATGGCCCACAGTGGCTCGTAGGCAACCACGACGTTTCCAAACGCTTCAGCCGACAAGTGAAAAAGGCTTTCGCTCAGCTGGGTTTTGACAAAGCCGAGGTAGTCGCCGTGGGCGCGCAGCGCCGCCGACTCGCCGCAGCAGCAAATAGGCAACAGCTTATTAGCCAGCGCGATACTCACTTTGTCGGCCACCAGCGCGTTGGTTTCGCCAAAGTAGTGCCGGCGTTCGCTGTGCCCCAGCACCACGTAAGTTACCCCCGCGGAGTGCAGCATGGCCGCCGAAATCTCGCCCGTGTAGGCCCCCGCGGCCTGCTGCGCGCAGTTTTGCGCGCCCAGCAACACTGCGCTGCCAGGCCGCAGCAGGGGTAGGGCCGGCACCAGGTACAGCGCTGGCGGGCACACGACCACCGTAACGCCGGGGGCCGCAGCGGCGGGCAGCCCGGCAGCAATGGCCGTGAGCAGGGCGGTAGCCTCGGGCAGCGTCTCGTTCATCTTCCAGTTGCCAGCAATCATTTTCTTGCGCATGATGGGTTGATTTTAAGGATGAAAACTCAAGTCGGATGCACGGCAAAGAGCGCCGGATAGAGACGTTAAGTTCTAGCATCTCGCCCTACCCCAGCACCTCCACCGCGCCCGCAAAGGCCGGCGTGTCCACGGTTTCGGCCCGCGGAATCTCGATGGTGAACGTGCTGCCCTGGCCCTCCTGGCTGGCCACAAAAATGTGGCCGTGGTGCCACTCCACAATGGTTTTGCACAGGGCCAGGCCCAGCCCGGTGGTGGCTTCGCCGCGCAGGCCCGGCCGGCGGGCCTTGGTAAAGCGCTCAAACAAGTACGGCTGCATGGCCAGCGGAATGCCGATGCCATCGTCCACCACCTGAATGCGCACCACGCCGGGGCCCGGCTCGATGTGCACGGCCACGCGGCCGGCATCGGGACTGAATTTGAAGGCGTTACCGACCAGGTTGATAAGCACCTGCGTGAATTTATTGACGTCGATGTTGGCGTATATCGGCTCGGCGGGCAGCGAGTAGGTAAAGGTGTGGCCCAGAAGCCGCTGGCCGGTTTGGAGCTGGTCGAGGGGCACGCGCAACACGGCCCCCACGTCCACGCGGTCCACTTTCAGGTCGGTGTTGGCCGAGGTCAGGAATTCCAGGTTAATCAGCTCCCGAATCATCTTTACGCTGTCGCGGCTGGTGGTTTCCAGCACGTTCAGCATCTTGGGCACCAGGCTGTTGAGCGGCGCGGTCACCTCCTCGCGCAGAAATTCGGCAATCTGCTGCACCATGATGAACGCGCCGCTCAGGTCGTGCGAGAGAATTTCGAGCGTGGCGTTTTTGCGGCTGTTGAAGAGGTCGGCATTTTCCTGGTAGCGCTTCAGCACGCTGGTATCGCGCAGGGTGCCCCCGAGCAGCACCCGGCCCTGCGCATCTTGTTGATAGGAGGGCGTGAGGCAAAACCACTGGTGCGGCTGGCCCTCGTGCAGCAGGCGCACCTCTACTTCGTTGGCGGGCGGGCCCTGCTGCCACCGCGCCCAGTAATGAGCCAGGTAGGCTCGGTCGTCGGGGTGCAGGCGCTGGAGCAAGTCGGGCAGCTCGGTATTCACCAGGCCGCGGGTGCCCCCAAAAACCCGCTCATACGCGGCGTTGACGAAGATAAGGCGGCCCGCCACGAGGTCATACACGAACTGGACGTGGGCGCTGGCTTCCGCCTGGTCCTGAAAGAAGTCGGCGAGGTCAGACATTGGTATTAATCTGCTAAAAGAAAAGACTGGCACGGGTGCGCGCGTGGGCGGCGCAGACACCAGCCGGGCCGGGGTAGGGCTGCCCAAAAAAGGGGGGTAGGGATACCTGAAAAATGCCACCCGCCCGGCCCAACCGGCGCGGTGCGAGTGGCATGCTACAAGATTACGCCGGCCCTAAAGCGGCCCCCATGACGAAAATCAGGCCCCAGGGTGACAAACCACAGCTTCTAGTTGTATTCATCGCGAAGTAGGGTGCGGGGTCGTACCCGTTAGGGCTGGCCCCCGCCCGGACGTTCGCGCCAAGCCACCGATTCCGTTCAACGACGGGCGGGGCCAGCCCTACCGGGTACGACCCCGCACCCTACGCGACGGACCTAATAACCAAACGGTTAC
>CP014770.1 GCA_001596155.1 Hymenobacter psoromatis
AGCAGGGGCAGGCGCGCGGCCCAGCCATCGAACTCTACCAGGTGGGCGTGCGGCTCGGGACCGGGCGGGTGAGCAGCCAGTGGTTTTGCCGCTTCACGTTTGCCAGCGACTCGGCGCGCCGGCCGCCGCCGGTGCTGCTGGAGGTCACGTTTCGCGACACGACGGCGCGGGCGGTGCTAGGCTTCGGGCTGCGGCGTCAGCGTTAGCCGGGCAGGGAGATTTTGCCCAGGCTCAGGCCGTTGCCCGCCAGCGCTTCATTGGCTAGCACCGCGAAAAGCACGGCTTCTTTGGCATCGGGCGGCACGCCGGCCTCGGCGGTGCTGCGCAGGCGGGTGGCCGGCAGGTGGCGGGCCAGGGCGGCCAGCAGCGTGGCGTTGTGGGCGCCGCCACCGCTCACCAGCGCGTCGGCGGCGGGCGCAGGGCCCAGGTAGTGCCGCACGCCCTGCGCCACGGCCCCGGCGCTCAGCTCGATAAGCGTGGCCAGCAGGTCGGATACCGATAAATTTTTTGTGCCCGTACAGCGCTGGTTTTCAGCCAGATAATTCGGTGAAAAAAGCTCCGGCCCAGTGGTTTTGGGGAAGGGCTCGCTGAAAAACGAATGGCTGCGCAAGGCCGCCAGCAGCCCGGCGTGCGGCTGGCCCCGCGCGGCCAGGCGGCCGCCTTCGTCGTAGGCTTGGCCGGGGTAGCGCTGGCGCACCACGGCGTCGAGCAGCGTGTTGCCGGGGCCGGTGTCGGTGGCCTGGGCGGGGCCGCCGTCGGCGGGCAAGAGCGTGAAGTTGGCGATGCCGCCCAAGTGAGCAGCAGGCGATTAACTCCTGGCTGGCGGAATAATAATTTGTCGGCAAACGGGGCCAGCGGCGCGCCCTCGAAGCCGGCGGCCACGTGCTTTTGCCGAAAATCGGAGAGCGTGATAATGCCCGTGCCCACGGCCAGGTGGTCGCCGTCGCCGATTTGCAGCGTGGCGTGGTGCGGAAAGTCGGCCCGGCCGTGCTGGTGGCGCGGCGCGTGCCAGATGGTCTGCCCGTGGCTGGCCAACACATCGACCTCGGCCGGCCCTACCCCCACCCGGCCAGGCAAGCCAGCACCGTGGCCGCGTGGCGGCGCGCCACCTCCGCATTGAGCAGCACCACCTCTTCCAGGTCAACCCGCGGCTGACTAACGGCCCGCAGCCGCGCCTGAAACGCCGCCTCATACGGCACCGTAACAAACTGTTCCATCGTTACTTGCAGCGCAGCGTCGTGGCCGGTGCAGCGGCACAGCGCCACGTCGAGGCCATCGAGCGAGGTGCCCGACATGAGGCCGATGATGCGGCGACTGGGCTGCTGTGCCACGGCCAGCAGGCGGCTTAGGTGCGGGTTCATGGAGTTAATTGGGAAGGAGAAATTATACTCGTTGAGCAAGTTGATTAAAAAAGAACGTCATTCCTCGACAAGCTCGGAATGACGTTCTTTTTTCGCAGCATACTCCGAAAACAATATGATTCCTCATTCTTCCTTCTTCGCCCCCAATTTTGGGTTGTCGCGGTGGCGGGTGGCGTCGCGCTGGGTTTTCTTGGCCAGGTTGCGGGCCAGCGCGTCAGTGAGGTTCACGCCGGTTTGGTTGGCCAGGCAAATGACCACGAACAACACATCGGCCAACTCGTCGCCCAACTCCCTACCCGGTCCGAGTCCTTGAACGACTGCTCACCGTATTGCCGGGCGATGAGGCGCGCCACCTCGCCCACCTCTTCGGTGAGAATGGCCAGGTTGGTTAGCTCGCTGAAATAGCGCACGCCGGTGGTGGTTATCCACTCATCGACAGTGGCTTGGGCTTGTTCAATTGTCATAAAAATCAGCTGCTTACCAAGCCCGCCTGTTCAATGGCAACCAGCTTACTGATTGGCACTAAACGACTATGGACTGTAAGTCCATAGGTTTGAAAGCGAATGGAATTCGGCGGTTTCGGCTAAAGCCGGCTGAAAGAAGCCACTGAAAGTGGGCCGCTCTAGAATGAAATTCTGCTGGCGAAACGCTAGCGTCAGTCGTTGGGCAAAGAGCAATAACTAACTGACAATCAAAAATTGACCGTTCTTGCATAAGCAAGGCCGGCGAAAGGGAGTAGCAACTAAAGTCTTGCCCTAAAGGGCATAGCTTTAACTAGCGTGCTTGAAAAGTAAACTTAGGGCCTGCTCCCAGTGCGGCGCTAAAAAATGGTGAAGCTGCCGCAAGCTACAACTGCCGCTTCGCAGCCAAAGAACCCGCGGTGGGGGCTCCTGCTGGCGTATGAGCTGCGCGAAATCCTTATCCTTCGTGATGATAGTTAGGTTGTGGTCAGCCGCATATTTCCGGATTGATACATTTGGCCAGCGCTCGTTCAGGTCGCGCTGATGTAAAAACTCCTCACCCCGCCAATAAGCAAATCGGTAAGGCAGATTAATATCAACTAGAAATCGCACCATGCACTACGCGGCCTGTTGCGCAAACTGCTGCTGAATAATCTGCTGCGCAAATTCCAGGCACGCTGGAATGTCAGCCGGCTCCAGCGTCGGGAAGGATTCCAGAATATCGGCCAGCGTGTCACCGGCCGCCAGGTAGCCTAACACGGTATCAACTTGCAAGCGGGTACCCCGAACGGTAGGCTTGCCAAAACACCGTTCCGGGTCCACGGTGATGCGCTCGGTGAGGTAGGTAGTCATGCTGCAAAGTACGCAGAAATCAGGCGGGTGAATCCAGCACAATCGTCACCGGGCCATCGTTGAGGAGGCGCACCTGCATGTCGGCCCCGAAGATGCCGGTGGGCACCGGCTGGCCCAGCTCCCGCGCCGTGAGGGCCACGAAGCGCTCGTAGAGCGGCGCGGCCACGGCGGGCGGCGCGGCCCCGCTGTAGCTGGGGCGGTTGCCCTTGCGCGCATCGGCCAGCAGCGTAAACTGGCTCACTACCAGCACCTGGCCGCCCACGTCGCGCACGCTACGGTTCATCTGGCCGTGGTCGTCGTTGAAGATGCGCAGGCCGACGAGCTTGCGGGCCATCCAGGCCAGGGCGGCCTCGTCGTCGGTGGGCGCGCAGCCGACCAGCACCAGCAGGCCGGGGCCAATCTGGCCGGTAATGGTGTCCTCCACGGTGACGGAGGCTTCGCGGACGCGCTGAATTACGAGACGCATTTTTCAGTGATTAAAGATTAATGTCGTCTGTCATTGCGAGCGCAACGAAGTGGAGCGCGGCAATCTTTCCTTCACATTGAATTTACTAACCAGATGTGAAGGAAAGATTGCCGCGCTCCACTTCGTTGCGCTCGCAATGACAGACGACATTAATCTTTAATCACTGAAAAATGCGTCTCGTAATTCAGCGCGTCCGCGAAGCCTCCGTCACCGTGGAGGACACCATTACCGGCCAGATTGGCCCCGGCCTGCTGGTGCTGGTCGGCTGCGCGCCCACCGACGACGAGGCCGCCCTGGCCTGGATGGCCCGCAAGCTCGTCGGCCTGCGCATCTTCAACGACGACCACGGCCAGATGAACCGTAGCGTGCGCGACGTGGGCGGCCAGGTGCTGGTAGTGAGCCAGTTTACGCTGCTGGCCGATGCGCGCAAGGGCAACCGCCCCAGCTACAGCGGGGCCGCGCCGCCCGCCGTGGCCGCGCCGCTCTACGAGCGCTTCGTGGCCCTCACGGCGCGGGAGCTGGGCCAGCCGGTGCCCACCGGCATCTTCGGGGCCGACATGCAGGTGCGCCTCCTCAACGATGGCCCGGTGACGATTGTGCTGGATTCACCCGCCTGATTTCTGCGTACTTTGCAGCATGACTACCTACCTCACCGAGCGCATCACCGTGGACCCGGAACGGTGTTTTGGCAAGCCTACCGTTCGGGGTACCCGCTTGCAAGTTGATACCGTGTTAGGCTACCTGGCGGCCGGTGACACGCTGGCCGATATTCTGGAATCCTTCCCGACGCTGGAGCCGGCTGACATTCCAGCGTGCCTGGAATTTGCGCAGCAGATTATTCAGCAGCAGTTTGCGCAACAGGCCGCGTAGTGCATGGTGCGATTTCTAGTTGATATTAATCTGCCTTACCGATTTGCTTATTGGCGGGGTGAGGAGTTTTTACATCAGCGCGACCTGAACGAGCGCTGGCCAAATGTATCAATCCGGAAATATGCGGCTGACCACAACCTAACTATCATCACGAAGGATAAGGATTTCGCGCAGCTCATACGCCAGCAGGAGCCCCCACCGCGGGTTCTTTGGCTGCGAAGCGGCAGTTGTAGCTTGCGGCAGCTTCACCATTTTTTAGCGCCGCACTGGGAGCAGGCCCTAAGTTTACTTTTCAAGCACGCTAGTTAAAGCTATGCCCTTTAGGGCAAGACTTTAGTTGCTACTCCCTTTCGCCGGCCTTGCTTATGCAAGAACGGTCAATTTTTGATTGTCAGTTAGTTATTGCTCTTTGCCCAACGACTGACGCTAGCGTTTCGCCAGCAGAATTTCATTCTAGAGCGGCCCACTTTCAGTGGCTTCTTTCAGCCGGCTTTAGCCGAAACCGCCGAATTCCATTCGCTTTCAAACCTATGGACTTACAGTCCATAGTCGTTTAGTGCCAATCAGTAAGCTGGTTGCCATTGAACAGGCGGGCTTGGTAAGCAGCTGATTTTTATGACAATTGAACAAGCCCAAGCCACTGTCGATGAGTGGATAACCACCACCGGCGTGCGCTATTTCAGCGAGCTAACCAACCTGGCCATTCTCACCGAAGAGGTGGGCGAGGTGGCGCGCCTCATCGCCCGGCAATACGGTGAGCAGTCGTTCAAGGACTCGGACCGGGGTAGGGAGTTGGGCGACGAGTTGGCCGATGTGTTGTTCGTGGTCATTTGCCTGGCCAACCAAACCGGCGTGAACCTCACTGACGCGCTGGCCCGCAACCTGGCCAAGAAAACCCAGCGCGACGCCACCCGCCACCGCGACAACCCAAAATTGGGGGCGAAGAAGGAAGAATGAGGAATCATATTGTTTTCGGAGTATGCTGCGAAAAAAGAACGTCATTCCGAGCTTGTCGAGGAATGACGTTCTTTTTTAATCAACTTGCTCAACGAGTATAATTTCTCCTTCCCAATTAACTCCATGAACCCGCACCTAAGCCGCCTGCTGGCCGTGGCACAGCAGCCCAGTCGCCGCATCATCGGCCTCATGTCGGGCACCTCGCTCGATGGCCTCGACGTGGCGCTGTGCCGCTGCACCGGCCACGACGCTGCGCTGCAAGTAACGATGGAACAGTTTGTTACGGTGCCGTATGAGGCGGCGTTTCAGGCGCGGCTGCGGGCCGTTAGTCAGCCGCGGGTTGACCTGGAAGAGGTGGTGCTGCTCAATGCGGAGGTGGCGCGCCGCCACGCGGCCACGGTGCTGGCTTGCCTGGCCGGGTGGGGGGTAGGGCCGGCCGAGGTCGATGTGTTGGCCAGCCACGGGCAGACCATCTGGCACGCGCCGCGCCACCAGCACGGCCGGGCCGACTTTCCGCACCACGCCACGCTGCAAATCGGCGACGGCGACCACCTGGCCGTGGGCACGGGCATTATCACGCTCTCCGATTTTCGGCAAAAGCACGTGGCCGCCGGCTTCGAGGGCGCGCCGCTGGCCCCGTTTGCCGACAAATTATTATTCCGCCAGCCAGGAGTTAATCGCCTGCTGCTCAACTTGGGCGGCATCGCCAACTTCACGCTCTTGCCCGCCGACGGCGGCCCCGCCCAGGCCACCGACACCGGCCCCGGCAACACGCTGCTCGACGCCGTGGTGCGCCAGCGCTACCCCGGCCAAGCCTACGACGAAGGCGGCCGCCTGGCCGCGCGGGGCCAGCCGCACGCCGGGCTGCTGGCGGCCTTGCGCAGCCATTCGTTTTTCAGCGAGCCCTTCCCCAAAACCACTGGGCCGGAGCTTTTTTCACCGAATTATCTGGCTGAAAACCAGCGCTGTACGGGCACAAAAAATTTATCGGTATCCGACCTGCTGGCCACGCTTATCGAGCTGAGCGCCGGGGCCGTGGCGCAGGGCGTGCGGCACTACCTGGGCCCTGCGCCCGCCGCCGACGCGCTGGTGAGCGGTGGCGGCGCCCACAACGCCACGCTGCTGGCCGCCCTGGCCCGCCACCTGCCGGCCACCCGCCTGCGCAGCACCGCCGAGGCCGGCGTGCCGCCCGATGCCAAAGAAGCCGTGCTTTTCGCGGTGCTAGCCAATGAAGCGCTGGCGGGCAACGGCCTGAGCCTGGGCAAAATCTCCCTGCCCGGCTAACGCTGACGCCGCAGCCCGAAGCCTAGCACCGCCCGCGCCGTCGTGTCGCGAAACGTGACCTCCAGCAGCACCGGCGGCGGCCGGCGCGCCGAGTCGCTGGCAAACGTGAAGCGGCAAAACCACTGGCTGCTCACCCGCCCGGTCCCGAGCCGCACGCCCACCTGGTAGAG